>DATIPJ010000237.1:0-18095 GCA_035472155.1 Kofleriaceae bacterium | reverse complement strand
GTTTCAGGGGACGGCGCAGGCATTCAAGGCGTCGCTGTCGTCGACGCCGCTGCTGGTCGCGGCGGCGATTCTCGTCATGTACATCGTGCTGGGCATGCTCTACGAGAGCTACATCCACCCGATCACGATCCTGTCGACCCTGCCGTCGGCGGGCGTCGGTGCGATCCTCGCGCTCGAGCTGACCGGCATGCCGTTCGACGTGATCTCGCTGATCGGCATCGTGCTCCTGATCGGTATCGTCAAGAAGAACGCGATCATGATGATCGACTTCGCGCTCGAGGCGGAGCGCGAGCAGCACATGTCGCCCGAGGAGTCGATCTACCAGGCGTGCCTGTTGCGGTTCCGGCCGATCATGATGACCACGATGGCCGCGCTGCTCGGCGGTCTGCCGCTCGCGGTCGGCTCGGGCACAGGCGCCGAGCTGCGCCGCCCGCTCGGCATCACGATCGTCGGCGGGCTGCTGCTCTCGCAGGTGCTGACGCTGTACACCACGCCGGTCATCTATCTGTTCATGGAGCGCATCGCGCGCCGGTTCAGCCGGAGGCCGAAGCCGTGAACCTCTCGGCGCCGTTCATCCGGCGGCCGAAGGCGACTTCGCTGCTCGCCGCCGCCCTGCTGCTCGCCGGCGCCGCGGCGTTCACCCAGCTGCCGGTCTCGCCGCTGCCCAAGGTCGATTTCCCGACGATCAATGTCAGCGCGAACCTGCCGGGCGCGAGCCCGACGACGATGGCGACCGCGGTCGCGATGCCGCTCGAGCGCCGGTTCGGCCGGATCGCCGGCGTCACCGAGATCACGTCGCAGAGCTCGCTCGGCACGACCAGCGTGACCGTGCAGTTCGACATGGACCGCGACGTCGAGGGCGCGGCGCGCGACATCCAGGCCGCGATCAATGCCGCGGGCGGCGACCTGCCGGCGAATCTTCCCTCGCGGCCGAACTACCGCAAGGTCAATCCCTCCGACGCGCCGATCCTCATCATCTCGCTGCGCTCGAAGTCGCTGCCGCTGCAGACCGTGTTCGAGACCGCGAACACCGTGCTGGCGCAGAAGCTCTCGCAGGTGCCCGGCGTCGGCCAGGTTGGCGTCGGCGGCGGTGTGCAGCCCGCCGTGCGCGTGCAGGTCGACCCGGCCACGCTCGCCGGCATGGGGCTCGGGCTCGAGGACGTGCGCAACGCGCTCACCGCGGCGACCTCGAACCAGCCCAAGGGCGGGGTGGGCGCGACCCAGTGGCACTCGATCGGAGTCGACGATCAGCTGCTCAACGCCGACGCGTGGCGCAACGTGATCATCCACTGGGTCGATCCGGGCGACCTGGCGAGCGGCAGCGGTGGCACCGCCACCGCGAGTGGCAGCTCCAGCGACGCGAGCACCAGCGCGGGCGGCGCGAGCGGGGGCAGTACCACTGGCACGGCCGCCGGAACGGGCGGCTCGGCCGGCGCCAACGGCGGGCCGCCGAGCGGCGGACCGGCCGGCATCCCGGTGACGACGGGCCTGCGCCCGGGCGACATCGGCGCGGGCGTCCGGCTGGGCGACGTCGCCACCGTCACCGACGACGTCGAGAACCGCCGGGTCGCCGGCTGGTTCGACGGCGAGCGCACGGTGATGGCCTACGTGCGCCGCCAGCCGGGCGCGAACATCCTGGCGGTCATCGACCGGATCAAGGAGATCCTGCCCGAGCTGACGCGGACGATCTCCCCGGCGATCGACGTCGAGATCGCGATCGACCGCGCGACGTCGATCCGGCGGTCGGTGCACGACGTCGAGCGCTCGCTGCTGATCAGCATCTCGCTGGTCGTGCTGGTCGTGTTCGTGTTCCTGCGCAGCGGGCGGGCGACGGCGATCCCGAGCGTGGTGGTGCCGCTGTCGCTGATCGCGACGTTCGCGGTGATGTACCTGCTCGGGTTCAGCCTCGACAACCTGTCGCTGATGGCGCTCACGATCGCGACCGGGTTCGTCGTCGACGACGCGATCGTCGTCACCGAGAACGTCACGCGCCACATCGAGCAGGGCGTGCCGCCGCACGAGGCCGCGCTGCAGGGCGCCAAGCAGATCGGGTTCACGATCGTCAGCATCACGGCGTCGCTGCTCGCGGTGTTCATTCCGCTCCTCTTCATGGGCGGCATCGTCGGACGGCTGTTCCGCGAGTTCGCGATCACGCTCGCGATCGCGATCACCTTGTCGGCGGTCATCTCGCTGACCCTGACGCCGATGATGTGCAGCCAGCTGCTGCGCCCGTCGCAGCGCAAGCCGGGGGCGCTCGGGAGGGCGCTCGACGGCGCGGTGCGCTGGTTGACCGGCGGCTACGGGCGCGCGCTGCGCTTCGTGCTGCGCCATCGCAGCGTGATCGGTGTGGTCACGCTCGCGACCATCGGGACGACGATGTGGCTCTACACCCAGGTGCCGCCCGGGTTGTTCCCGCAGCAGGACAACGGTCAGCTACAGGGCTCGTCGCTGGGGCCGCAGGACATCTCGTTCGCCGCGATGAAGGCGCGGCAGGAGGAGCTCAACGCGATCGTCATGGCCGATCCGGACGTCGCGCACGTGGTGTCCAACATCGGCGGGTTCGGCGCCAGCTCCGGCAACCAGGGCAACATGTTCATCCAGCTCAAGGAGAAGCCGGAGCGCAAGGCCAGCGCCGACGAGATCATCGCGCGCCTCCGACCCAAGCTCGCCCGCGTGCAGGGGATCCAGCTGTTCCTGCAGGCCTCGCAGGACGTGCGCGTCGGCGGCCGCGGCGCGCGCACGCAGTACCAGTACACGCTGCAGTCGGCCGATCTCAACGAGCTCAACAGCTGGGCGCCGAAGCTGGCCCAGGCGCTGCGCCGGCTGCCCGAGGTCAAGGACGTCAACAGCGATCAGCAGAACGCGGGGCTGCAGCTCACCGTCGAGATCGATCGCGACACGGCCGCGCGATTCGGGATCAGCGCGTCGACGATCGACAACACGTTGTACGACGCATTCGGCCAGCGCCAGGTCGCGACCTACTACACGCAGGTCAATCAGTATCGCGTCGTGCTCGAGGCGGGGCCTCAGGTCGGCGCCGACCCGACCGCGCTCGATCGGATCTACGTCAAGTCCGCCGATGGCCAGCAGGTTCCGCTGTCGACGTTCGTCAAGCTGTCCGAGACCACGGTGCCGCTGCAGGTCAGCCACCAGGGCCAGTTCCCCGCGACGACGATCTCGTTCAACCTGACGCCCGGGGTCGCGCTCGGGCAGGCGACGGTCGCGATCGAGCGCGCGGCGGCGCAGATCGGAATGCCGGCGAGCATCCACGGCCAGTTCGCGGGGACGGCGCAGGCGTTCAAGGACTCGCTGGCGACCCAGAAGTTCCTGGTCACGATCGCGCTGCTCGCGGTCTACATCGTGCTGGGCGTGCTCTACGAGAGCTACATCCACCCGATCACGATCCTGTCGACGATCCCGTCGGCGGGCCTGGGCGCGCTGCTGGCGCTCTTGCTGTTCGGCTCCGACCTCAATCTCATCGCGATGGTCGGCATCATCCTTCTGATTGGCATCGTGAAGAAGAATGCGATCCTGATGATCGACTTCGCCCTGGAGCTCGAGCGCGAGGGCAAGGAGCCGGTCGAGGCGATCTACCAGGCGTGCCTGCTGCGCTTCCGCCCGATCCTGATGACGACGTGCTCGGCGCTGTTCGGGGCGCTGCCGCTGGCGATCGGCGGCGGCACGGGGAGCGAGCTGCGCCAGCCGCTCGGCATCGCGATCGTCGGCGGCCTGCTGGTCTCGCAACTGCTCACGCTGTTCACCACGCCGGTGACGTACCTCGCGCTGCACCGCTTCACGCGCAAGCGCGCCGAGGGCCACGCGGGCGCGGTCGCAGTCGGCCCGATCTAGGCTCGAGCGGCGGCAAGCTCGGCGACACATGTTCTGGGAGCCCCTGCGCCCGATCTACGACTGGTCGTGGCTCGTCGGCTTCGGGCTCGCCGGCGGTCTCTACTGGGCGACGATGCGTGGAAGCGTCCCACCCGTTCCGTCGCCGTCGGTGCCCGAGGCGCGTATCTCACCTTCGCGCTGAGGCCAGTTGTCCGAGGCGTGCACGCTCGCTGTGGATTCGCGCCACTCTTGTAGCCGCTCGAGGCGGCAGGATTCGCAGGTTTCGCAAAGGCATATTGCGTGCATCTCTGAGGACCGATGCCCCGCACCACGACGTCGGATCGCTTCGGGCCCGGCGCGCGGATCGGCGACTACGAGGTCGAGCGCGAGGTCGCCTACGAGGAGGCGTCCGTCATCTACCTCGCGACCCACGTGGTCTTGCCACGCAAGGCGTACGTCAAGGTCACCCATCCGGGGTCCCGGTCGTCGGCGGTGCACGTGCTCCGCGAGGCGTGCATCCTCGAGGCGCTGTCGCACGCAGGCATCCCGCGCGTACACGAGTGCGGCGTGCTGTCGGACCGCCGGCCGTGGTGCGCGATCGAAGTTCTGCCCGGCGTTCGGCTGTCGCGCGTGCTGAGCGAGGGCCGGATGCCACTGGCCGACATCGTGGTTGCGCTGCGCGACATCGCCGACATCCTGCATCACGCCCACGAGCGCGGCGTCGTGCACGGCCGCCTGACCGCGAGCGCGATCGTCCGGACGCAGCGCCGCCGCTGCAGCCACGCGATCTGCGAGTGGACCGACGCTCACCCGTTCGACAGCAAGGCCGAGGCGGTGGTCGATCCGCGCGAGGACGTTCGCGCCCTCGGCGGCATCGCGTTTCGCGCCCTCACCGGCGCGCCGCCCGACCTGACGCCCAGCGCGGCACTGGAGTGTCCTGCGGCACCCGGCGAGCTCACCAGCCTCATCGATCAGATGCTCGCCGAGCCGGTCCAGCGGCCGAGTGCGCTCGAGGTCTACGAGCGGACGGTCTGGCTGTGCAGCACGCTCGAGATTGCGCCGCTGATCGAGAAGCCACGGTGGACCCCGCCCCAAGGCTTTGTATCCGAACGTGTTTCTGACCAGAATGAGAGCGAGGGCTTCGTCATCCGCATCGGCCGACCAAGAACGAGTTGACGCCACGTAGGGGTTTTTTGGTAAGCTGATGCACTGGCGATGCGACAGGTGCTGGATGCAGGTTTCCGCCCTGACGACAGGGTTGGAAATTACCGGATCGAGCGTGAGCTAGGGCCAACGGGCTCCGGCGTGCTTCTGCTCGCCCGGCATCTGGTGCTGCCGCGGCGGGCGATCCTCAAGGTCGTCCACACCGCGTTCGCCGCCGTCCAGCCGTTCGTCGTTCAGACCCTGCGCGAGGCCTGCATCCTCGAGGCGATCGCCCACCCGGGCATCCCGGTCGTCTACGAGTCCGGAGTCCTGCCCGAGCGGCGGCCGTGGTTCGCGTTCGAGCGCATCGGCGGGCCCACCCTCGAGGAGCTCCTGGCGCCGGGCTCGCTCGCGCCGGTCGAGGTCGCCGCCCTCATCCGCGACCTCGCCGACATCCTCGAGCACGCCCATCGCCGCGGCGTCATTCACCGCGGCTTGCGCCCCGATCGCATCGTCATCACCTCCGACCGGCGCTATCCGCTCTGCGTTCCGGACTGGAGCGAGGCCATCGCCCACGACGCCACGACGCACCTCCCGCAGGCCACCCCGGCCGGCTCGCGCAGCTACGTCGCGCCCGAGCTCGCGCACCAAGGCGGTCTCGGTACCCAGGAGCTGGTCGATGATCGCGTCGATGTCTTCGCGCTCGGTGCGATCGCCTATCGCGCGCTCACGGGCCGCCCGCCGTTCGCCGCGACTCCGGACGCGCTGCACCCGGACTCCGAGCCCTACACGCCGGCGCACGAGGTGGCACCCCACGCGCCGCCCGAGCTCGCGGCGCTGATCGACACGCTACTCGCGTTCGACCGGTTCGACCGGCCGAGCGCATCCGAGGTGCGCGCCGACGTCGACTGGCTGTTCGCGTCGCTCCCGCTGCTGCAGCCACGCGCTGCACGCGTCAGCGATGCGCGCCCGACGCTCGACGCCATTCCCGAGGAAGTTCCCGATCCGCCACGAACGCGGCGCCCGCGGTGGACGCCGGAAGTTCAATTCGTGGAGTCCACCGATGTCGACATCAAGGTCGCCGCCGACCTGGTGAAGGAGTAGGGACAACATGAGGGGGTCGGCAGGCCTGAGGTCCCCAGACCCGAGTAGCCATGACTGACGCGTCATGGAGTTGGCCGAGGCACGTTCGCTGCAGCGCCAGCGACGCAATGAGGGAGCCTGCGGGTGCGCGGATCAGTGACTATTTGATCGAGCGTGGACTTCCGGCGCGAAATACCGAGGTCGCTTACAAGGCGACACATCGCGTATTACCGCGTTGCGCACGGGTCGTGATCCTCAATCCCGCTTTCGTGGGGGTCCGACCGGTCGAGCTCCAGCTCATGCGCGAGGCGTGCGTCCTGGAAGCGCTGCATCATCCGGGCGTCCCGCGCGTCTACGAATGCGGCATGGTCGACCGCCGTCCATGGGTCGCCATGGAGCACGTCGAGGGCACCACGATCGATCAGGCCGCCGCCGAGCGCCCGCTCGCCCTCGCCGACGCGATCGCCGTCGTGCGCGACGCCGCCGCGATCCTCGCCCACGCTCACCAGCGCAGGGTCGTGCACCGCAACCTCACCCCGCGATCGATCCTGCGCACGCCCTCGCGCGGCTTTCCGATCTGCATCACCGAATGGGCCGACGCCTCGAGCGGTCACAGCGTCAGCAGCCAGGCCGTGCTCCCCTACGCGCGCTTCTATCGCGCCCCCGAGCTGGCCCTCGAAGGCGGCCGCGCCGACGCGCGCACAGACATCTATTCGCTCGGCGCGATCGTCTTCGAGGCCGCGACCCTCGTCCTCCCCGAGCCAGTCCAGAAGTTTCCGGGCGTCCCCGAGCCGTTCCACCAGCTCCTCGCGAGCATGCTGGCCCGCTTCCCCGAACACCGCCCGACCGCCGCCGCGGTCCACGCCGAGGCCAGCCGACTGGCGGAGATGTTCTCCGATGACGGCCCGGTCGAAGAGGTCGAGGTCGAGCTCGTCGACATCGCGAGCAACACCGCCGCGATGCCCAACCTGGGCTGGATGCCACCCGAGCACATGGCGTCCCTCTCGACCCAGGCCCTGGGCAGCATGCGCCGCCGCCGCGAAGAGCCGTAAGCAGGCGTGCACTCGGCCGGCTTGTCGGTCGCCCCGAGGTGGGCGATGCGCTCGCACATGCGTCCATTACTCGGACCGTGCGATCTGTGAGCGCCGATGCCTTCACCTGGCACGGAGCATCCACGCCGACGTCACCCACGGTGTGGTTGACGGGAGTGATTCACTGGATTGCAGATCTAGATATATGGAGTGTTCAATTGTCGGTCGGTCATAGTAGAAGCGCTTCACGAGGTGTCGGCGATGAAGCTTCGAAATTGGCTTGCTGGTGGAATGTGGGCTGGAACGCCGGCTGGATTATCGGTGCTCCTGGTTGCGACCAGCGCCGCAGCGAGTGGACAGCGCACACTCCGGATGCGAGTGGCGCCGGTGGTGGTGGCGCAATCGCAGCCTGCACCGACGCCACCGGCATCGTCGCCACCTGCGCCATCGTCGTCGCCCGATGCTGCGCCTGCCGGCGATGCTGCGCCTGCCGGCGATGCTCCGTCTGCCGGTGCCGCCGCGACGACCGCCGACGCAAGCGCACCGGCAGCGCCGGCGGATGGCGACCCGCCGCCCGAGGGCGTCTCGACCGCCGCTGAGCCGATCGCCGCCGAGCCCACACCGCCCACGCAGGGCGAAGTCATCATCGTTACCGGATCGCGCATCGGTGATCCGCTCGGCAAGCAGGCCCCGGTCTTGGTGATGTCGCGCGAGGATCTCGACCGGACGGGACTGACCTCGGTCGGCGACATCTTGCAGCAGCTACCGGTATCGGGCGGCGCGATCAACGGCAAGTTCAACTCGAGTGGCAACTTCGGTCTCCCTCCCGATGGCGGCGGCATCGGTGCCGGTGCGGTCGAGGCCGACCTGCGCTACCTGGGCTCCAAGCGCGTGCTGGTCCTGGTCGATGGCGTGCGCTGGATCAATGGCTCGTCGGCCAGCGGTGTGCCCGCGGCGACCGATCTGCATACGATTCCGCTGGGGATTGTCGATCGCATCGAGGTCCTCGAGGACGGTGCGTCGCCGATCTATGGCTCGGACGCGATCGCGGGGGTCATCAACATCATCACGCGCAAGGAGCTCGGCGGCGCGATTGCGTCGGCGTACACCGGCGGTTTCCAGCAGGGCGACGGCTTCACGCAGAAGTACGACCTGTCGTGGGGCAGCACGACCCCGAGGCTGTCGATGGTGTTCAGCGCGTCGTTCCTGGATCAGGAGGCGGTGGCGTCCCCGGATCGAGAGGTCTCGAAGTATGCAGTGCCCGGGCTCGCGCAATGCACGATACGCTGCTCGTCGCGAAATCCGCAGGGCGAGCTCCGGTTCACCGACCCGACCACCGGCAAGAAGCAGGACATCGTGCTCAATCCGGGTGTCGGAATGCCCGGCGGGCTCGACGACTACCACGCCTACGGGCTCAACGATCGGTTCAACTTCGCGCCGTATAACCTGGTGGAGACGCCGTCGCAGCGCATGGGCGCGTTCAGCTCCCTGACCTACAAGCTGTCGCCGGCGGTCAACCTCCGCGGCATGGCCTCGTTCACCAACCGGCAATCGGTGAATCAGGCCGCTCCGGAGCCGCTGTCGCTCGGCCCGCAAGGTGCCAATGGCAATCTGCGGGACCGGATCGGCGTCGACGCGACGAACCCGTACAATCCATTTGGATTCTCGCTCGACGCGGCGAGCAATCTCTCGGTCATCGCGCGACGGCCCGTCGAAGCCGGCCCGCGCAAGTTCGAGCAGGACGTCAATACGTTCTATACGTCCGGTGGGCTCAATGGCCATGTCGATGTCGGCACCCAGCGGTTCAACTGGGACGCAACGCTTGCCTACGGCCTGAACCGCGCCACGCAGCGCCGGAACAACGCGTTCAACTCGGGCAAGCTGCAGGAGGCGCTCGGGCCTGCGTACCAGACCCCCGACGGCGTCTGGCACTGCGGCAGCCTGGCGCACCCGGGCAATCCGAACTGCGTGCCGTTCAACATCTTCGGCGGCCAGGGCGCCGACGGCGGCGGCACGATCACCAAGGAGATGCTCGCGTTCACGACCTTCACCGAGCACGACGTCTCGGAGCAGCAGCTGGTCGACGCGGTGGCCAACGTCACCGGCAACCTCGTGGAGCTGCCTGCCGGCTGGCTCGCGGCGGCCGTCGGCATCGAGCACCGCCGGCTGAGCGGCTTCTACGAGCCCGACTCGGTGATCGCCGCGGGCGATGGCGCCGATATCGCGTCGTCGGCCACGTCCGGGCACTACTCGGTCAACGAGGCCTACGCCGAGCTGCGCGCGCCGCTGATCAAGGGGGTCACGGGAGCCGAGCTGCTCGACGTCAATGCCGCGGCACGGGTGTCCGATTACTCGTTCCTGTCACCGGAGCTCACCGGGAAGGTGGGCGCGCGCTGGAAGCCGATGAAGGACCTGATGCTGCGCGGCAGCTACAGCCGCGGGTTCCGGGCGCCCAGCATCGGTGAGCTGTTCGGGAGCAAGGCAGGCTTCGGCGCGGTCATCACCGACCCGTGCAGCAAGTTCAACGAGCCCAGCGTACCGCCCGACGTACGCGCACGCTGCATCGCGCTCGGCCTGCCCGCCGACGGCAGCTACTTCCAGAACGATTCCCAGATCCGGATCACCACGGCTGGAAATCGCAACCTCCAGCCCGAGACCTCGAACAGCCTCAACGTCAGCCTCGCGTACAGCCCGAGCTTCCTGCAGGACCGCACGTGGGTCGATAGCTTCGATCTCGAGCTCGCGTACTACAATATCCGGCTCCACAAGGCGATCTCGGCGCTCGATGCGCAGTACCAGATCGATCGCTGTGTGGCCGGTGGCGACGATACCTACTGCGCCGGCATCGACCGCAACGCGCAGGGGACGATCTTCTCGTTCGGCAACGAGCTGCAGAACATCGGCGGTATCAACGTGCGCGGCCTCGACCTGGCACTGACCTACCGGATGCCGCGCCAGAGCTTCGGGCGATTCCAGGTGACCTCGCAATCGAGCTACCTGCTCGCCTACGAGGAAGTCGTTCCGAGCGCCACGGGCTTTCAGACGATCGATCGCTCAGGAAAGATCACCGGGACACCGGAGCGCGCGTATCCCAAGCTCAAGTCCGCACTCGGGATCACCTGGCTCTATCCGCAGATCGAGCTCACCCTGCGTACGCGCTACATCCACTCGATGACCGAAGCGTGCCGCGATCTGAACGATTTCCCCGGCACGTGCTCGAACCCGAACCCGACCAACGACGCGCTGTCGACCAACAAGCTCCATGTCACGGTCTACAACGACCTGCAGGCCATGTGGTTTCCAGCCTTCGAGCGCCGCCTGTCGGTCACCGCCGGCGTGAACAACTTCTTCAATCGCAATCCTCCGAACTGCTACAGCTGCTCACTGAACGGCTTCAATGGCGCCACCTACGACGTGCCCGGGATCTTTGGCTATCTCGCGGCGACGTATCACCTGCAGTGACCCGCGAGCGCCCGTCAGGGGCGGGTCCATCGCCGCGGCCGAGCGAGGACCGCGCGGATGCGGCTGGGCAGGTCCCCCTCGGGGTCCGCCGACGACAGCCAGTGAATGATCCCGTCGGGCGCGTCGGGATCGTCGCCGATCGCGATCAGCTTCGCGCTCGCGTGGTTGCGCTCGACGAAGGCGCGCAGGTCGGCGGCGGTGGTCGCGCTGCCCGAATCGGCCACCGCGATCACGTCGGGCTCGAAGCTCGATTCGCCGAGCCGGACGATCGCCTCGAGCGGCGTCGTGGCCTCCACGATGGCGCAGCCGGTCGTCCGGAAGGCGGACGCCATCGCCGACCGGCGCTCGGCATCGGCGTCGATCAAGACGACCGACATCACGCGGCGGCGGGCGTGCGATGCGGTCGTGAGCTCGTCGATCATGCGCAGCAGGCCGCTGGGCAGGGTGTCGAACGCAATCGCCACGCCCTCGGCCACGATGCGGACGACCCGCCCGGTCCCGCGCAACCACTGCGCGCTTGCTCCGTCGAGCCGGATCTCGAGGTCCACGGCGCGCCGGAGCAGACGGTCCGGCGCGCGGACGTCGGTGGCGGCGAACATGCCACCCTCGCCGAGGTTGACGATGCGCGCGTGTTGCGCCTCGCGCCCTGCCCGCAGCGTGACGGTGCCCTTGGGCATCACGCGCGCGTGGCGGCGGCGTTCGGGACGCCCTCCCATCTCGTCTTTCATGATCTCACCTGGATGCCGCCAAAAGGACCACGGCGCATCCGTGGGGCTCCGAGCTTCGATCCGGCCTTCACCATATCACCGAAGGTGTTGCAGCTCCTACGAAATCAGCGGCGCGGCCGCTCGCGGTGCCGGGCGGCGAGCCGATGGTGCGCGGCGCCTCGACGCTGGCGTCGTCGTGAGAGGACGCGCGAGCGAATCAGCGTACGGCGACGTCGGCCGCGAGGCGCTGCTGACTGTCGCGCACGGCAGTGGCGGTCGCGGGGCGACTGGCGAGCTCGGGGTGAGCCTTGGCGAGATCGACGACGTGCTGATACGAAGTGAGGGCAGCTTCGCGCCAGGGGGCCAGCTGTGCGTCGAGGGTTTGCTTTCGCATGTCGCGCAGGGTGGCCTCGGCCTCGCTCGCGCCGGCGGCGGCTGCGGGCAACGTGGCGAGCAGGCGCGTGACGAAGCCGGTGTAGAGCTGGCCCTCGGTGTGTTCGGCGATGACCTGGATGGAAGGGTCGGCGTTGGTGATGACGTCGTCGAGGATGGCCATCGCGGGCTTGATGGCCGTGTCGATCGCGGAGATCGAGTCGCCGCAGTCGCAGAGCTGGAGCGGCGCGATCGCGCGCTCGGCCATGCAGGTGGCGAGCGTGATGCGCGCCGTGAGGGCGACGGAGAGGTTCAGCGCGAGGGCTTGTTTTGTGTGCGGCTTGCACTCGGCAGGGACCTGTGTGAGGTCGATCGGCGCGAGCTGCACCGGTGGCTGTGCGGTGGGTGAGTGTGCCCCCGCCGACTGAGCGGTGGGCGGCTGCGCCGTGGGCTGCGCCGCGCGTGGCTGCGTTGCCGGTCGCTGCGCCGGAGCTGGGTCTGCAAGTGCAGTCGCTGCGAGCAGAATCGGAGAAACGAGCGAGACTAGCGTGCGCATCATCGAGGCTCCTGAGTGGATGCCTCATGCTCTGCAGTGGATGTGCCTTGCGCGTGGGCGCACGGCGCGCGTGGGCGCGCGGGCTGCTCAATCTTTCGGAGGCGCAGCGAGATCCGCCGTGAGCTCGGCGCCGCGGCCGCCCTTGGAGCGCAGGTACTCGGCGAGCTCGGGGTGCTTGCCGCGCAGCGCCTCGGTGACGGCGGTGCGGCCGTCGTCGGCGCGCGAGTTGATCTCGGCCCCCGCGGCGAGGAGGAGGTCGACGATGTCGCGGCGGCCGACGAGGGAGGCTTCCTGGAGCGGGGTGAAGCCGTGGGCCTGGCGGACGAGCGGATCGGCGCCGCGATCGAGGAGGAGCTTGGCGGTGGCGAGCTGTCCCGCGAGGAGCGCTGCCTGGAGCGGCGTGTTCTTGAACTTGCTGCGCGCGCGGGCGTTGACCTCCGCGCCGCGATCGAGGAGGAGCTGCACGGCGCCGGGGACGCCGGAGAAGGCGGCGAGGTGGAGGGCGCTCCACCCGAAGTCGGTCCATCGGGTGGCGAGCTTGGGATCGCGCTTGAGCTGGCGCGCGATCTCGGCGGTGTCGCCGACGCCGCACGCCTCGAAGAAGTTGAGGGCCGGCTTCCTGGCGAGGAGGGCTTGCAGGGCTTTGTTGCTGGCCGGCGGTGTGAAGCCTTCGCCGTCGTTGTGGAAGAGGGTCTGCATGATGGCCATGTCCTCGGTGGCGTCGGCGGGCGCGACGACGAGGACGCTGGCGACGAGAACCATGAGGAACGCGGATTTGCTCGGCATGGGACCACGCTAGCGATCGCCGGAGAACCGCGCATGTGCCGCCCGTCCGTCGCCTTCGTATGACTTTCGGCCTATGGAGTGCGCGCGCGGATCCGGCGAAGATGGGGAGGTGAGTCGCTCCGATGTCCGCGTGGTTGTCGCTGCCGGCGTGGGAGACCGGCAGGTGAATCGCTCGCATACGAGCGTGGTGCTCGCGGGCATGGCCGCCTGGCTGCTCGTGTCGCTGCCGACGTGGATCGAGGCGAATGGCTCGCCGCGGTTTCCGGTGTGGGTGGTGGCGTGGCTGGTGTGTGCCGCCGCGATGGGGCTGGCTTCGCGGCGGATGCGGCTCGATGCGGTGGCGGGCGGCGCGCTCGCGCTGCAAGCGGCGGCGATCGCCGTGATGGTGGGGCTCCTGTGCAATGGCTTCGAGGGGATGCTGCTGGTGTTCGCGGCGGCGCAGCTCGGGCGAGTGGCGCCGCTGCGGGTCGGGATCGGATGGCTCGCGGCGCAGACGCTGGTGGTGGCGGCGGCGATCGGGGCGCACTGGTCGCCGCGCTTGTCGCTCATGTTGATGGCGCCGTACCTGGGCTTTCAGCTGTTCGCGTTCTTCGCCGCGCGGCTGCACGTGGAGCTCGCAGAGCGCAGCCGGGCGGAGGAGCGGCTGCGGATCGCGCGCGAGCTGCATGACGTGCTCGGGCACCATCTGACGGCGATGTCGCTCAACCTCGAGGTGGCGGCGCACCAGACGACCGGAGAGGCGCGCGACAACGTGCGTACGGCGCAGTCGCTCGCGCGGCTGTTGCTCGGTGATATCCGCGAGATCGCAACCTCGATGAAGCAGGGGCGCGCGACGGAGCTCGTCGAGGGGCTCGCGCGGCTGGCGGAGATCGTGCCGGTGCCTGCGGTGCACATCGAGGTGCCGCCCGGGGTGCGCGTTGGCGATCCGCGCAGCTCGCACGCGCTGCTGCGCTGCGCGCAGGAGTTCGTGACGAATTCGATCAAGCACGCGGGCGCGCGCAACATCTGGATCGCGCTGCGCAAGGCCGATGCGGCGCTGGAGCTGACGGCGCGTGACGACGGCGCCGGCGCGCGCGAGCTTCGTCCGGGCGGCGGACTGTCGGGGCTGCGCGAGCGCCTCGAGGAGCTGGGCGGCTCGCTGGTGATCGAGGCAGCGTCCAGTGGGTTCGCGCTGCGCGCGACGGTGCCGGCGTGATCCGCGTGTTTCTGGCCGACGACGAGCGGCTGATCCGCCAGGGCTTCCGCAAGCTGCTCGAGCTCGACGGTGCGATCGAGGTCGTGGGCGAGGCGGCGGATGGCGCCGAGGCGCTCGCGCTGGTGCCCGCGGCCGCGCCCGACGTGCTGCTGCTCGACGTCCGGATGCCGCGCGCGACAGGGCTCGAGGTGCTCGAGCGGCTGGGCGAGCCGCGGCCGCCGACGCTCGTGCTGACCACGTTCGACGACGCCGAGCTGCTGCTGCGCTCGGTGCGCGCGGGGGCGCGCGGCTTCCTCGCCAAGGACGTCTCGCTCGACGAGCTGGTCGCAGCGATCCGCGCGCTCGCCCGCGGCGACACCTGGTTCCAGCCGGCGCTGACGGCGTCACTCCGCCGCGGGATCGAGGCCCGTCCGCACGACGCCACGCCTGCGGCCGAGCGACTGACCGACCGCGAGCGCGACGTGCTGCGCCTGATGGCGGGCGGCTACTCCAACCGCGAGATCGCCGATGTCCTGGCCACGGCCGAGGGCACGGTGAAGAACCAGGTGTCGAGCATCCTGGGCAAGCTCGGCGTCCGCGATCGCACGCGCGCCGTGCTCAAGGCGATCGAGACCGGCGTGATTTGAGGTCCGCGGTCCCGCCGTCAGCTGTCGACCGGGACTTCGACGGCGTAATCGTCGCCGTAGAACTTGGCCGTGGTGCGCGTGTGAAAGGTGATCACGCGGATCGGCTCGTACTTGGGATTGGGGATCCCCGGCAGCACGCGCAGGACGTCGTACTCGGGCAAGTAGGCCGCGAGGGGGAAGCTCACGCGGCACACGCGGGAGAGGGCCGGGTCGCGCGGGCGGCCGCAGCGGTGCGTCGTCGAGGGCAGGATGTCGTTCGACAGCCGCTGCAGGTAATCGCCGGTGTTGAGCACGATCGTCCCGGGCGGGGCGTGGAGGCGCACCCACTTGCCGTTGCGATTGAGGACCTGCAGGCCCTCGATCGCGGGCGCAGGGAGCAGCGTGAACAGATCGATGTCCTCGTGGCCGAGCAGGCGGCCGGCGCGGTGGTCGCCGTGCTCGGGGAGCGGCGGGTAGTAGTTGAGGCGCAGGCCGAGCTTGGCCTTCTCGAGCCGGTCGTCGTAGAGGTTCGGGTCGCAGCCGAGGTAGGTGAGAATGCCCGACAGGATCGGCTGGAACAGCGGCAGCTCGGCGGCGACGAGGCGGCGGAACCGCGGCTCGAATTCGGGCCGCGGCCAGAGCGCAGCGGCGCCTCCGCCCGGCTGGCCGTCGAGGTCGAACGCGCGCCGGCCGAACACCCAGCCCTCGACGAGATCGGGGTGGATCGCGCTGGTCTCCTGGATCGGGAAGTAGCCCTCGCTGACCGAGCCGTGGCGCGCCGCGCGGAACCGCAGCTTGTCCTCGAGGGGGACCGTGGTGAAGAAGTCCTCCACCCAGCGCGCCGCGTCGACGAACAGCTGGGGGTCCACACCGTGGCCCTCGAGGATCGCGAACCCGATCTCGTGCATCGCCGCGCCGAGCTCACCGGCGAACTGGGCGCGGTCGCGCGCATTGCCGCGCAGCGCCTGGCCGAGGTCGACCGTCTTGATGACGAACTCGTCGTCGAACTGGTCCTCGCCGTCGAGATGCTCGGCGAGCTGGTACGCCGGCTTTTCGACCTGGTCGTAGATCGCGTACTCGTGGCTCGAGGCGACCACGCCGTGTTGCTTCTTGTCGTTCATGGGTCCCCGTCGCGGTGGCGTCTATCATACACGCCGCGCCCCGCGCGGCGCTCTCGGCCACGGCCTGCGTAGATCAGCGGTTTTGCGGGAACCCGAGGTCGACGCCGCGGTGGCGCGGATCGGGCCAGCGCGCGGTGACCGCCTTGGTGCGCGTATAGAAATGGACGCCATCGCGGCCATAGATGTGGTGATCACCGAACAGCGACGCCTTCCATCCTCCGAACGAGTAGTACGCCATCGGGACGGGAATCGGCACGTTGATGCCGACCATGCCGACCTCGATCTCGTGCTGGAACTTGCGGGCGGCGCCGCCGTCGTTGGTGAACAGCGCCACGCCGTTGGCGTACGGGTTGGTGTTGACCAGGCGGATCGCCTCGTCGTACGTGGCCGCGCGCGTCATCGACAGCACGGGTCCGAAGATCTCGTCCTTGTAGATCGCCATGTGCGGCTGCACGTGGTCGAACAGGCATGGGCCGAGGAAGAACCCGCCCGCGCGGCCGGTGACGCTGAGCCCGCGGCCGTCGGTGACCAGCGTCGCCCCCTCGGCGACGCCCTTGTCGACGTAGCCGGCGACGCGGTCGCGGTGGGCCTGGTTGATCAGCGGCCCCATCTCGGAGCCGGGCTCGAGGCCGTCGCCGACCTTGAGCTTGGCGATGCGCTGCTTGAGAAGCGGCACCAGCTTGTCGGCCGCGCCGCCGACCGCGACGACGACCGAGATCGCCATGCAGCGCTCGCCGGCCGAGCCGTAGCCGGCCGACACCGCGGCGTCCGCGGCGAGCTCCATGTCGGCGTCGGGCAGGACGATCATGTGGTTCTTCGCGCCGCCCAGCGCCTGGACGCGCTTGCCGTGCCGCGTGCCGACCTCGTAGATGTAGCGCGCGATCGGCGTCGAGCCGACGAACGACACCGCGGCGACCTTGGGGTGCTCGAGCAGGCGGTCGACCGCGACCTTGTCGCCGTGCACCACGTTGAACACGCCGGGCGGCAGGCCGGCGTCGGCGAGCAGCTGGGCGCAGAAGTTGGTGCACGACGGATCGCGCTCGCTCGGCTTGAGCACGAACGCGTTGCCGCACGCGATCGCGATCGGATACATCCACATCGGCACCATCGCCGGGAAGTTGAACGGCGTGATGCCGGCGACCACGCCGAGCGGCTGGCGGATCGAGTAGGAGTCCACCTCGGTCGAGACGTTCTCCGAGTACTCGCCCTTGGCCAGGTCGGCGATTCCGCACGCGAACTCGATCACCTCGAGGCCGCGGTTGACCTCGCCGATCGCGTCGGGCGTGACCTTGCCGTGCTCGAGGGTGAGCAGGCGAGCGATCTCGCGCTGGTGCTGATCGACCAGCTGGCGGAATGCGAACAGCGTCTTGGTGCGCTTGGCGATCGACACCGAGCGCCAGCTCTCGGCCGCGCGCGCCGCGGACTCGACCGCCTCATCGACGACGCTGGGCGACGCGAAGGCGACCCGCGCCTGGACCTCGCCGGTCGCCGGGTTGAACACTTCACCATGGCGCTCCGCCGCGCGCTCGTACGTCCTGCCGTCGATCCAGTGGTTGATCGTCTTGTGCGCCATGGGGGAGGGCTATCATGGCCCGCCCGGCCGGTGCACGACAAACGCCGGAGGAGAAGTCGGGGCCGTCAGGCGCGGTTCATGTAGTCGTGCAGGTCGGCGATCGTGCGCTCTTGATCACGGACCAGCCAGCTCGTCAGGTCGCCGATCGAGATCAAGCCGAGCAGGCGGTTGTCGTCGACGATCGGCAGGTGGCGGCAGCGTCGCTCGGTGATGACCTTCATCGCCTCGCCGACGGTCGCCCCGGAGCAGACCGCCACGGGGCTGCGCGTCATGACCTCGCCGACCGGCGTCGTCTTCGGGTCGAGGCCGGCCACGACCACCCGGACCAGCACGTCGCGCTCGGTGAAGATGCCCACCGGCAGTCCGCGCTCGAGCACCAGCAAGGCGCCGATCTTGCGGTCATTCATCTGCTTTACTGCAATCAGGACGGTCGTTTCGGGCGCCACGGTAACGACATCATTGCCCTTGTGTGCAAGCACGTTCGCGATCGGATCATTCATGGCCCACCTCCTCGACATGCGTCATGCAAGAACGCGTCGCGGCGGGGGGCCGCGACGGCCTCCATGGAATCGATGGGATGGGCCAAACGGTGCTCTTTGCGGCAGGGGTCATGCGTGGAGAATCGCCCCGGTT
>DATIPJ010000236.1:0-6316 GCA_035472155.1 Kofleriaceae bacterium | reverse complement strand
CCCGATGCAGGAGGTGCTGGCCAAGCGCCGCCCACCCGCGCCGCCGTCGAAGGTCGTGGGCGCATTGCCGGCCGCGCTCGACGCGCTGATCGTCGGCTTGCTCGATCCCGATCCCGCGCGGCGCCCGTCGGCGAACGAGGTGATCGCCGCGCTCGAGGTCGCGGGCGACGAGCGCGACGGGCTCGCCGCCCCGGCCGGCACCTTCGAGCTCGACGCCGACTTCATCGCGCGCGAGGACGAGCTCGATACGCTCGCGCGGGCGATGTCAGTCGTGGCCGGCGGCCGGCTCGTCACCGTCGAGGTGGTGGCGCCATCCGGCATGGGCAAGACCGCGCTGGTGCGCCACTTCCTGCGCCGGTTGCCGACGGCGACGCTGGTCCTCGAGGCGCGCTGTCATCCGCAGGAGTCGATCCCGTACAAGGCGTTCGACGCGATCGTCGACGATCTCGCGCGCTACTGGATGGGGCTCGACGATACCGAGGCGCAGCTCCTGCGTCCGTCGGAGGGCGCCGAGGCGCTGACGCTGCTGTTCCCCGAGCTCAGGCGGGTCGCCCACCTCAATACCGAGGTCGCGGTGCCGCGCGGCGATCCGCGCGCGCTGCGCCAGGCCGGCTTCGATGCGTTGCAGAGCGTGCTGGCCCTCATCGGGCGTCAGCGCCCGCTCGTGCTGTGGGTCGACGACGTGCAATGGGCCGACGCCGACAGCGTGGCGCTGATCGAGCGCGTGTTCGGCATCGAACCGGCGCCGCCGCTGCTGCTCTTGCTCTCGCGGCGGCCGGACGCCGAGACCCAGGAGCCGGCGTTGCTCGGCGCGATCGCGCAGGTTCGGGCGCGGGGGGCGACGGAACGCATCGATCTGGGTCCCCTCGGGCAAGACGCGGCGCGGGTCCTCGCGGGCGCGATCACGGCACGCGGCGGCATGGACGAGCCCCGGGTCGACGCGATCGTGGAGGAGGCCGCGGGAGTCCCGTACCTGATCGCCGAGCTCGCCCACTTCGCGAACCGCCGCGGCGGCCGCGGCGAGACCGCGACGCCCACCACCGCAGGCTCGCTCATGCGAGAGCGCCTCGCCGCCCTGTCGGCCGCCGATCGGGCGATCGTGGAGCTCGCGGCACTGTCGGGCGCCAGCCTGTCGACCTCGGTGCTCCTCGACGCTGCGGCGGGCGCCGATCGCCGCCGGCTGCGCGACCTGTGCATCCTGCGCCTTCTGCGCTGGACCGGCACCGGCGGCGAATCGGTCCAGATCTATCATGACCGCCTCCGCGAGTTCGTGGTCGACGCGCTCGCCGCCGACGCCACCGAGGCCCGGCACCTGTCGCTGGTGACGGCGATGGAGCACGCCGCCGACAGCGACGCCGAGCGCATGATGGCCCACGCCCTGGCCGCGCGCGATCGGCCGCGCACCCAGCGCCACGCCCTGACCGCCGCCCGCCGCGCCGAGACCGCGCTCGCCTTCGATCAGGCGGCGCGCCTGTACGAGGTGGCGCTGGGCGCCACCGACGACGACGCGCCGCACGCCCAGCTGCACGAGCTCGCGGCAGAGGCGCTGGCCAACGCCGGACGCAGCCAGCGGGCGGCGCCCGGATTCGAACGCGCGATGGCCGCGCTGGAGCGCGAACGGCCGGGCGACCAGGTGCGCCGCGCGTTCCTGCGCCGTCGAGCCGGCGAGCAATACCTGAAGGCCGGCCTGTACGACGACGGCGTTCGCCTGATGGAGGTGTTCCTCGCCGAGGCCGACGTGAAGCTGCCGCGATCGGGCACCGGGGCGCTGGCGGTCTCCGCGGTGCGGCGCACGCGGTTGTACGTGCGCGGCTTCGACTTCGAGCCGGTGGCGGCCGACGCGATCGATCCGCGCACCCGCAGCCGACTCGACGACCTGTGGGCGGCGACCACCGCGCTGTCGATGATGGACCCGGTGCGGTCCGACGGCGTTGGGCTCCTGCACTTTCACGAATCGCTTCGCGCGGGAGCCACGGCGCATGTCGCGCGGTCGCTCGGCTACGAGGCCGCATTCGCGGCGCTGATCGGCGGGCGGTTTCTGCGCCGCAAGGCGGCCGAGCTGCTGCGCCGCAACCGCGAGGCGCTCGAGCGCGACGCCGGGCCCTACGAGCGCGCCTTCTACCAGCTCGGGGCGGGGACCTCGGCGTTCTTCCACAGCGCGTGGGACGAGACGGTGCGATCGTGCGACGCGGCGGCGGCGGGCTTCCGCCGCGATTGCCGGGGCGCCGAGTACGAGGCGGCGGTCGCGCTCGTGTGGTCGCTGTCGGCGCTCGGGCAGGCCGGGCGCGTGGCCGAGCTGTGCACACGCATCCCGGCGGTGATCCGCGAGGCCGACTCGCGCGGCGATCTGTTCGCCGCCAACAACTACCGCACCGGCTTCCATGCCCTTGCCCGCATCGCGGCCGGGTTGATCGACGACGTGCAGTCCGACCTGCGCAAGGTCGTCGAGACCTGGAAGCCGGGCTTCTACCAGATGCACGCCTACCACCGCGTGTTCGCGGGCGTCGCCGCCGATCTCTATCTGGGCAAACCACGGGCCGCCATCGAATGGATCGAGAACGACTGGCCGGCACTGAAGGCGGGGCTGTACCTGCGGATGGAGCTGCCGGCGATGGAGCTGCGCTGGGCGCGGGCGCGGGCCGCGCTGGCGCTGGCGCTCGAGGAAGGCGGCCGGGCGCGGCGGCGACGGCTGGCGCGGGTGAAGGCGTTGATCCGCGCCATCCGCAAGGCCTCGTGTCCGGCGTCCCAACCGCACGCGGCGCTCCTGCGCGCGGGCGTCGCGGTCGTCGAGGATCGGATCGACGACACCGTCTCGGCGCTGCGGCTGGCGCTGGATGGCTACTCGGCGGCGGAGATGCGGATGCACACCGAAGTCACGCGGTGGGCGCTCGGCAGCCTGGTGGGAGGTGCGGAGGGCGGGGCGCTGGTCGCCGTCGCCCAGGACTGGATGAAGGCGGAGCACGTCCCGGCGATGCGGCCGCTGGTCCGCGTGCTCGCGCCCGGGCTCGACCGGGTGGTGCGCGATGGCTGAGCGCGCCACGGCGATGCGCGACGTGATCGTCGTCGGCGCAGGACCGGCGGGTAGCGCGCTGGCGATCGAGCTGGCGTCCGAAGGCCTCGACGTGCTGCTCGTCGATGCGGCGCGGTTCCCGCGAGACAAGACGTGCGGCGACTACGTGAGCCCGCGCGGGCTCGCCCGTCTCGACGCGCTCGGATGTGGCCCGCGGCTGCGCGCGCTCGGCTGCACGCCGATCCGCCGGTCGCGGCTGTATCTCAACCGCGACGAGCTGGTGTCGGGCACACTGCCGGAGGTCGCCGGGCTGCCGCCGTATGGCCACGCCGTGCCGCGCCTCGAGCTCGATCACATCCTGTTCCAGCGCGCGCTCGAGGCGGGCGCGGTCGCGCGCGAGGAATACCGGGTGACCGGCTTCGAGCACACCGCGCGCGGCGTCGAGGTCGTGGGCACGCTCGCCGGCAGGCCGCACCGCGAGCACGGGCGGATCGTGATCGGCGCCGACGGCGCGACCTCGGCAGTGGCCCGCGCCGCCGGGCTCCGCATGACCGACGCGCGATACACGCTGGCCTCGATCCGCGCCTACGCCCGCGGCCTC
This sequence comes from Kofleriaceae bacterium, assembly GCA_035472155.1. GTDB lineage: Bacteria > Myxococcota_A > Polyangia > Haliangiales > Haliangiaceae > JABFXX01. Next base: position 2,705 of record DATIPJ010000236.1, on the reverse strand, counting down.
ACGCTCGATCACACGATCATGTACTTCGACCAGACGTACTTCCCTGGCTACGGCTGGGTGTTCCCGGTTCGCCCCGGGTTATGCAACGTCGGCGTGGGCATGGTCAGCGAGTCGCTCGGGCAAGGCGGGCTGGCGTTGCCGGACTTCTTCGCGAAGTTCCGCGGGCTGTGCGCCAAGCTCGGGCGCGCGCAGGGCGTCACCGTCGAGATCGGGCCGCACCGGGGATGGCCGATCCGGACCTACGGCGGCGCGCTTCGCAACTACTTCGATCGCGGCCTGCTGATCGGCGAAGCGGGCTGTCTGGTCGATCCGGTCAACGGCGAGGGCATCCCGCTCGCGCTCGACAGCGCCCACCTGGCGGCGCGCACCATCCGCGCAGCGTTCCGCCGCGGGCGGTTCGCCGCCGGCGATCTGGCCGGCTACGAAGCCGACTGGCGCGCCGCGTTCGATCCCGACCTCGCGCTGTCCGATCTGATCGTGTCGATGATCCGCAACCGCCGCTTCCTGCCGCTGTGGCTGTCCGCGCTGCGCATGACCAGCCATGTCGCGCGTCACGACCCGCGCTACGCCGCCGTCACCGGTGGGATCCTGGGCGGCGTCGTCCCCGCTCGCCGAGCGCTGACCCCCGAGATGTTCCTGCGCACGCTCGCCCTCGCGCCGTCATATCTGCGCGAAGCCTCGGGCGGCGGCCTCATGGGCTGGCTCTCGCTCGGGCGGGGATGGCTGCGCGGCCACGCCGAGCTCGCGCGGGCGCTCGTCGAGGACGGCCCGGGGTTCGTGGCCTGGCTCCGCGAGATCGAGGCGAAGCAGCGCAAGGTCGTCAGGTCCGCCGGATCTCGAGCTGGTTGATCAGATTGTAGACGTGCGCGCGGCTCAGATCGAGGCGCTCGGCGACCGCGGTGACGTTCCACACGGCCGCCTCGAGCTCGCGGCGCAGCAGCTCGCGCTGGAAAGCGCGGGTCGCCTCGTGAAATGTCGGCAGCCGGTCGTCGCCCGGCGGGCTGTCGCGCAGGTGCCGGCTCTCGATCTGCGGCGAGCCCTCGGCGATGGCGCGGACGAGCGCGACCTCGAGCTCGTTGCGCAGCTCGCGGATGTTCCCCGGCCAGTCACGGCCCTCGAGGGCGAGGCGGCAGCGCTCTGACGCCCGGACCGCCGGCAGGTTGTGATCGCGCGCGATGCGAGCCAGGAGATCGTCCATCAGCAGCGCGACGTCGCCGTGGCGCTCGGAGAGCGACGGCATCCGCACGGCCACGACGTTGAGGCGATAGAACAGGTCCTCGCGGAACCGCTTGGCCTCGATCATGGCCGGGATGTCGGCGTTGGTCGCGGCGATCAGCCGGATGTTGGCCGACGTCTTGGTCGCGGCGCCGACCGGGTAGTACTGCCTGGCGTGCAGGAGCTGGAGCAGCTTGCCCTGCGCGCCGACCGGGATCTCGGCGATCTCGTCGAGGAACAGGGTCCCGCCCTCGGCGGCGCGCACCAGCCCTTGCCGGCGCTGGGCGCCGGTGAACGCGCCGGCCGTGGTGCCGAACAGCTCGGACTCGATCAGGTTCTCGGGGATCGCCGCGCAGTTGACCTCGACGAAGGCCTGGCCGCGGCGCGGGCTGTTGTCGTGGACGGCGCGCGCGAGCTGGGTCTTGCCCGTGCCGTGGGATCCGGTGATGAGGATGGTCACGTCGAGCCCGACGAACGGCTCGACGCGGGCGAACACGTCGGCCAGGGCCCGGCTGCCACCGAGGATGCCGTCCAGCCGCAGGCGCTGGCGGAACGGTGCGGTCGCGTCGTCCCCCGGCCGGCTGCGGCGCGCGATGCGCTCGACCGCAGGGCCGATGTGACCGGCGACCTCCTCGGCGAGGGCGACATCGGCGTCGGCGAACGGCCCGACGCCGCGCCGCCCTTCGAGGTAGAGGATCCCGCCGCCGAGGTCGCCGATCGGGATGCACAGGATGGCCTCGAGGCGGCGCTCGCGCACGCTGGCGAACGCCCCGAACCGCTCGTCGAGCATCGCGGACGGCACGTGCAGCGTGGTGTTGGCCGCCAGCGCGGCACCGACGATGCCGCGCGAGGTGACGGTGCGGATCTGGTCGGTCTCCTCCCGGGTGCAGCCGTGGGCGAGCGACCAAGGCGCCTGACCGCCGCCGGGATGGAGCTCGATGAACGCGCGCTCGGCAGCGGTGGCGCTCACCAGCTGTTCGAGCACGAAGCCGAGCGCCGGCGATACTTCGCGATCGTCCTGGAGCGCCAGGATGCGTCGAAAGATGTCGCGCTCCAGGCGAACGCGATCCTCCATGGTCCCCATGGTGACCACAGTAACCTGATTCGCCACGCGTCCGTACACGCCGATCGCGACGCGAAGGCAACGTTCACGCTCTTCATGAAGGTCGCCAGTGCCGTCGCCGCGCCTGACACGATCCCTCGAATGTCCGTAGCCAGCACGGCCGAGGACGGTGTAACCATCGCGTTGCGCCCAGCTGAGATGTCGACGCTCGCAGGTCGGACGCTGCTTACCCAGCTCGTGGGCTTCCTTTCAGAATCGTCGGCCTAAGAACCCCCAAGGAGACAAGTCATGAAGCAAGTGCGCTCGTTCGTTGTGCTTGCCACGCTCTGCTGCGGCGGGCTTCCGGCACTGGCCCAGCAAAAGCCGCCGGAAGAGCCAGGGTGGGCCAAGGGGCGCCCGAAGTCGGATACCGCCATGGCGATGGCGC
>DATIPJ010000235.1:0-1655 GCA_035472155.1 Kofleriaceae bacterium | reverse complement strand
CCGGCACGCGAGCCGTCGATCACCGACCTGCCCTCGCCGCTCTGGTAGCTCACCGGATCACGGCAGCGGTCCGGACACCACCAGTCCGGTGAGCTCACCGGAGACCACCGGCGCCAGCGTCAACGACTGCGCATGCCGGCCCTCCTGGTAGCCGAGGTAGTACAGCACGCCCCCGGCTCCGACGAGCACGCCGCCGGTGATCCACGCGGCGATCATGATGTGGTCGTCGCGGTGTCCCGCGTCCACCTTCGCCGGTGAGTACGCCGCATTGGGCTCGGAGAGCTCCTTGCTCAGCGACCTCGCGCGCAGCCCATACCCGATCGCCACACCGCATGCGACCACGCCAACCGCACCGCTGACCAGTCCAGCCAGACGCAGATTGGCTCCCGGCGTCTGCGGCGATTCGTTCACGGCCACGCCGGTCGTCACGGGCATCGAGCTCGGCGGGCCCTGGGCGTCCGTGCGCGCCCTCTCGCGAGCGGTAGCCTCGGGCTGGGCAACGCGCAGCGCCGGCGGCGCGGGCTTGCTCGCATGCTGCGTGTTGCGTGCATCGAGCTGGGCGATCAGCTGGCTCGCGAGGCTCGCCCGCGATCCATTAGGCGCCGCGTCGAGATACCGCCTGTACGTCGCGAGCGCCTCGTCGAAGCGGCCCGCGAGCCGCTGAGCCTGCGCGATGTTGAAGATCAGGTCCGGGTGCGGCACCAGCCGATACGCCTCCCCGTAATACCGGATCGCAACATCGTATTCGCCGGCGTCCTGCGCTGCGATCCCTTGATCGACGAACGCCTTCGCCTGCGCCTGCACCTGCGGACTGACCGGCGCCGGTGAGCTCACCGGCGGTGATTGGGCGTGCCCGACCGCGGAGAGCTGCGCCATCACGACCATTCCGACCCATGCGAACCGCAGCTGCACGCGCATCGTCGCCTCCTCACGTCAAAACGGGTTCACAGACTGATCGCGCTTTGGAATCGGACCACGAACCGGATCCTTCGCGAGCTCGACGCGCTGGTGGATCGCTTGATCGGTTCTGACCATGACGGTTCTGTCCGCGTAGCCGCCGAGCTTGAGCACGAGCGTCGCATCGCCGGTGCGCCGCGGCTGCGCGCCGCGATACGGCGTCTTGCCGATCACGCTTCCGTTCAGCACGACGTCCGCTCCCGCCGGCGTGCTGTCGACCACGACGTCGATCGTCGAGGGCGGCGCGGGTGCTCGCGGCGCGGCGGCGGCTGTGGTGGATGGCGGTGGCGTCTCGACGCGCGGGCTCGATTTGGTCGACGGCCGCGAGGTCGACGGCGATGTGGATCGCGGCGACGCAGCCGGCGGCGGCGCGGCTGACGGCGACGCGGATGGTGGCGGCGCGGATGGCGGTGGTGACGCGGCTGGTGGCGACGCAGCTGGTGGCGACGTGGGTGGTGGCGACGCGGCTGATGGTAGCGACGCGGGTGACGGCGACGCGGCCCGGGGTTCCTGGACCGACGGCAATGCGGGGCGCGAGGCGACCTCGGGCGTGTGCGTGGAGCGCATCACCAGACCCACGATCACGACGGTGAGGGTCGCGGCGGCGGCGATCACGAGGACGCGGCGGCGGTGGAGGCGCGTGGTCGCCGCCGGCATCTGCTCGCTGGTGGCGGCCGCGCCGGAGAGAGTCGTCATGG
>DATIPJ010000234.1:0-13693 GCA_035472155.1 Kofleriaceae bacterium | reverse complement strand
GCGGGGGCGGGAGGCGCGGCGGGAGATCGGGCTGGCTACCGGCGCGCGGGCGGATCTCGCCGGAGGCGGTGGCCAGGGGCGGAGGTGGGGATGGGGGCGGGGTGATTTCGGGGGAGGATTGGTGGGCCGGGTGGGGCGGAGAGAGATCGTTGTTGCTGGCCGGGCGGCCGCGCGCGGTCTCGACGAGGGAGACGTCGCCCACGCGCTGAGCGAGCTGAGCGGCGTGGGCGGCAGCGGCCGCGTGGGCGCCGTGGGCACCGGACGCGTGCGCGTGGTTGCCGTTGGGCGGGAGCTTGGGGTGGCCGTCGGACCAGTCGTCGGCCGGGATGGCAATGTAGGGGCTCGAGCCGTCGTCGGCGACGACGGTGAGGTGGCCCATGCGGATGAGGTCGACGCCGAAGACGGCGCCCGCGGTGGGGTTGTAGGCGACCAGCTCCTCGACGATGCCGGGGAGCATGGTGGGGTCGGTGACGGCGTAAGGGGAGCTGGCCATGACCACGCGGCGCGTGAGGAGGCGGGCGAGCATGCGCTCGACGCTGCGCGAGACGCTGCGCAGGATGCCGTCGTTGACCCGGTCGAAGGGGAGGCCGACGAACTGGGCGATGAGGAGGCCTGGATCTGTGCAGCGGACCTGGAGAGAGCCGCAGGCGCGCACCCGGACCGGCTGGCCGGTGGCGGGGATGATGAACATGGTGGTCATGTCGAAGGAGACTTCGACGGGCGCGGTGAGGACGAAGAAGGCGGAGACGGGGCGCGAGGGGTCGGGAGTGCGCCAGAGGTGACGGCCCGGGCCGAGGCGGTCGCCGACCAGCCAGGCCGGGCACATCACGACCAGCTCGTCATCCGCGCAAGTCACCTCGCATTCCGGGCCGATTGGAAACGGCCAGGCATAGACGAGATGGTCGGACGCGACAGCGTCGCGCGCGATGACCGTCATCGGGCTGATACTACAGGATGGGGAAGAGTTAGGCGTCACGGCCGTATCAGGATTCGAGTGGCGGCTCGGCTTCGTCGCCGTGCGCGACGGGATGGATCCTTACGCGCCGAACGCGGCGCGGAGAGGCCTCTACCACCTCGAGAACGGTGCCGTTGTCGGTGGTGAGCTTCTCGCCCGCCTGGGGGATGGCCTGCGCGAGCGCCATGCAAAGGCCGGCAATGGTCGTGCGATCCTTTCCGACGGGGAGGTCGAGATGGAGGTCGCGGTTGACCTTGCGGACGGCGGCCCAGCCCTGAACCAGAATCGTTCCAGCAGGTTCGCGCGTGAAGAACTGCTCGGGGACGTCGTCCTCGCTCATGATGTCGCCGACCAGCTCCTCGATGAGGTCCTCGGTCGTGACCAGGCCGGAGAGCCCGCCGTTGTCGTCGACGACGACCGCCATCTGGGTCCGCCGGCGCTGCATCTCGCGCAGGAGGTCGAGGGCGCGGGTGGCCTCCGGGACCTTGTGGGGCGGGCGCAGGATGTCCTCGAGGACGACGAGGCCGTGCTCCCAGGCGAGGGCGAGGACGTCGCGCGCGACGACGTAGCCGACGATGTTGTCGAGGCTGCCGTCGTAGACCGGCATGCGGCTGTGGCCTTGCTCGAGGATGACGCGCTGGACCTCCTCGGGCGGGGCGCCGCGCCTCAGGGCGACGACGCGGGTGCGCGGGACCATGACCTCGGCGACGGTGACCTCGCCGAAGCCGAGGGCGCGCGAGGCGATCTCGCTGGCGCGCGGGTCGACCGATCCGGTCTTGGCGGCCTCCTCGACGAGCTGCTGGAGCTCGTCGCGCGAGAGGCGGGTCTCGGTGAAGGTGGTGCGGTCGCCGAACATGCGCAAGAAGATGTTCGAGACCAGGGTCACGAACCAGACGAGGGGGCGCATGACCTGCGAGAGCAGGACGAGCGGGCGCGCGACGAAGAACGAGTAGCGATCGGAGAACCGGAGGGCGAGCGACTTGGGGACGAGCTCGCCGACGACGAGCTCGAGCAAGGTGACGAGGATGATGACGAGGGCGAGCGATGCGCCCGCGCCCATGCCGATCGAATGCAGCGTGGGCTCGAGGTCGTGCTCGAGCTGTGCACCGCCGATCGCCGCGGCCGTGGTGCCGATGGTGGTCATCGCGATCTGGACGGTCGCGAGGAAGCGCTCGGGGGTGTCGCGCAGCGACTTGACGGCGAGGGCGCGGCGGTCGCGACGGCGGATGAACTCCTTCAGCCGGGTGCTCCGGACGCTGAGAATGGCGATCTCGGCTCCGGAAAACAGTCCGTTGGCGATGAGAAGCCCCACCACGATCAGTAACGACGAGCCCATGCCCGCGCGGAGCATACCGGATATGCTTCGGCGAATGTCGACGCGGGACCGACCACCGCCCCCCGCGCGTTCGCGGTACATCACGCCAGACGGTGCGAGGAAGCTTCGCGCCGAGCTCGACCAGCTGTGGACGCAGGAGCGGCCGCGGGTGACGCAAGAGGTCGCGGATGCGGCGGCGCAGGGCGATCGCAGCGAGAATGCCGAGTACATCTACGGCAAGCGGCGGCTGCGCGAGATCGACCGGCGCGTGCGGTTCCTGAGCAAGCGGCTCGACGAGGTGACGGTGGTGAGCGAGGCTCCGACCGACCCCGGGCGCGTGTTCTTTGGCGCCTACGTCACGGTCGAGGACGCGGACGGCGACCGTCACAGGTATCGCATCGTCGGCGGCGATGAATCCGATGTCGACAAGGGCTGGATCAGCATCGACTCGCCGGTGGCGCGGGCGTGCCTGGGCAAGCGCGAGGACGATGTGGTGCTGGTCCGCGCACCGCGGGGCGAGATCGAGTACACGATCGTCGCTGTTTCGTACGAAGCATGAGCGCCGCACCCGCTGTCCCCGAGCCGATCCGCGATCCGCCGTCGATGGCAATCGCCGTCTCGCTGCCGCGCGAGCCGACGCGCTATGCGCGCTCGCCGCTGCGCTGGCGGCCGGGCTGCGAGGTCGCGGTGCTGCGCGATGGCGGCGAGACGTATCCGGCGATGCTGGCGGCGCTGGCCGAGGCGCAGCACTCGATCTGCTTCGAGACGTACATCCTGGCGGCCGACCGCACCGGCGATCGGTTCAAGGAGGTGTTGATCGAGCGCGCCCGCGCCGGCGTGAAGGTCCGGCTGATCTACGACGCGGTGGGCTCGTTTGGTCTGCCGGATAGCTGGGTCGACGAGCTGCGCGCCGCGGGCTGCGCCGTGATCGACTTCAACCCGATCTCGCCGTGGCGGCGTCGGTTCCGGATGTCGCATCGCGACCACCGCAAGATCATCGTGGTCGATGATCGCGTCGGGTTCACCGGCGGGCTGAACATCGCGGACGACTACGCGTCCGTCGAGGACGGCGGGGTCGGCTGGCACGACATGCACTGCCGCGTGACCGGGCCGATCGTCCTCGATCTGTCGCGGATGTTCCGGCGCACGTGGCGGCGCGCGGGCGGCGCGCACTACCCACCGCCGGTGGCGCAGCCGCCCGACGAGATCGGCGCGTCGTACGTGCGGCTGCTCGACAACACGCTGCGGCGGCAGCGCACGACGGTGCGCCGCGCGTACCTGCACGTGATCCGGGCCGCGCGCACGTCGGTGCTGATCACGAACGCGTACTTCTTGCCGGACCGCGGGCTGCGCCGTGCGCTGACCAAGGCGGTCGCGCGCGGGGTCGACGTCCGCGTGATGGTGCCGGGGCGCTCGGACGTGCGGCTGATCGAATGGGCCGGGCTCTACGTGCTGCGCCGGCTCGCGCGGCGCGGCGTGAAGATCTTCCAGTGGCGCGGCATCATGATGCACGCCAAGACGGCGACGGTGGACGCGCAGTGGTCGACGATCGGTAGCTACAACTTCGACGCGCAGAGCCGGTTCAACAACCTCGAGGTGACGCTCGAGATCCTCGATTCGACCACGGGGCAGTCGCTGGTGAGAACGTTCGAGCGCGACATGGCCCACGCCGATCCGTTCGACGAGCAGGCGTGGCTGCGCCTGCCGTGGTGGCGCAAGGCACTCGCCTGGGTCGGCTACCGGCTACGCCGCTTGCTGTGAGCATCCGCCGGCTACCCGACTTGCGGTCGCTGGGACGACAGGCGCGGCGCGCGCGGCTGTCGCGGACGGACGACACAGCCCGCATGGCTAGGACCAAAGAGCGCAGGGGTTGCGCCCGCCGGCGATGCATCAAGTGCCCGAGACTTTTGGCGATGACGGCGCATTGCTCCGTTCTGGAGCAGCCGGTGGTGCAGGTCGCGCCGAGATGAAGCGCGATGGCGGCCGCAACGGTCGCCAAGTAGCTGAAACCGCATCTGGCATCGAAGCTGCTGGATTGCCAGGTCACGGAGGTCTGAATGCCGACGGATGATCTGGGTCTCTCGGTTCGTTTCTTCGGAGTGCGTGGGTCGATTCCGACGCCGGGTCCACTGACCACGGCCGGCGGGAACACAGCGTGCGTCGAGGTGACCGCCGGGGACACGCGCATCATCCTCGATGCCGGGTCCGGGCTGCGCGCGCTCGGCGACGAGCGGATGCGGAGCGGCCAGCGGCAGTCGACGATCCTGCTGTCGCATCTGCACTGGGATCACGTGTGCGGGCTGCCGTTCTTCACGCCGATGTACGTGCCCGGGTTTCGCGTCGACATCGCGAGCGGGCCCAACGGCGTGATGTCGACGCACGAGGCGATCCGCTCGCTGTTTCGCGCGCCGTTCTTTCCGGTCGATTTCGCCGATATCGCGAACCAGGTGGCGGTGCGCGAGGTGCCCGGCAACGATCGATTCACGATCGGCGAGGTCTCGGTGACGATGGCGCGGCTCAATCATCCGGATCCGGTGTACGGGTTCCGGCTCGAGCACGGCGGGCACGCGATCGTGTACGCGACGGACACCGAGCACTTCGCGTGCGTGGACCCGACGCTGAAGAAGCTCGCCGCCGGCGCGGACATCCTGATCTACGACGCGCAGTACACGCCCGAGGAGTATCCGACCAAGGTCGGCTGGGGCCACTCGACATGGCAGGCCGGTGCGGAGCTCGCGCGCGCCGCGGGAGTGGCGCAGCTGGTGCTGTTTCATCACGACCCGAATCGCACCGACGCGCAGCTCGCAGCGATCGAGGCCGATGCGCAGCGCGAGCTGCCGGGGACGATCGCGGCGCGCGAGGGGCTCGAGCTGCGGGCGCCGGTGGCCAGAGCCGCCCACGCGGCGGTTGGAAGCCTGCGGCCTGCCGCTGCATGACCCGTGCGATGCTGCTCGCGATGAGCGAGCACGAGCAGCGCTTCGAGCTCCTGGCGGACCTCGGGGCGATGATCGCGGGGGAGGTCGAGCTCGATGATCTGCTGGCGACGTTCGCGGACCGCGTGGCGCGCGCGCTCGGGGCGGACCGCGCGACGCTGTGGCTGATCGACAATGCGACCGGCGAGATCCGCTCGCGCGTGGCGACGCTGCCCGAGCTGCCGGAGCTGCGCGTACCGCCGGGGCACGGCGTGGTCGGGCACGTCGCGCGCACGGGGGAGCTGATGAACATCGGCGACGTCGGTGCCGACCCGCGCTGGGACGAGGCGCTGGCGCAGCGGATCGGGTACCGAGTGACGTCGATGCTGACGGCGCCGATCGTGCGGCGCGGGCAGATCCGCGGCGTGCTGCAGGTGCTCAACAAGCGCGAGGGCGGGTTCACCGATCGCGACGAGGAGTTCATCCGCGTGCTCGCGGAGCAGATCGGGCGCGCGCTCGATTACACGACGTTGCGCGGCGACGATGCATCGCGCGGGCTGACGCTGCGCGGCCGGTTCAACCACGTGATCGGGCGCTCGCCGGAGATGGCAGCGGTGTACGAGATGATCGTGCGCGCGGCGCAGACCGACGCCACGGTGCTGCTGCGCGGCGAGACCGGCACGGGCAAGGGGCTGCTGGCGCGTGCGATCCACGTCAACAGCGCGCGCCGTGAGTCCACCTTCGTGCACGTCGACTGCACGACGCTGCCCGCGGCGCTGGTCGAGAGCGAGCTGTTCGGCCACGAGCGCGGCGCGTACACCGGCGCGGACAGCCGCGTGATCGGCAAGGTCGAAGCCGCCGACGCAGGCACGCTGTTCCTCGACGAGATCGGCGAGCTGCCGCTGCCGCTGCAGGGCAAGCTGCTGCGGTTCGTGCAGGAGCGCCAGTTCGAGCGCGTGGGCGGGCGCGAGACGCTGACCGCCGATGTCCGCATCGTCGCGGCGACCAACCGCGACCTGGCGACGATGGTCAACGCCGGCCAGTTCCGCAACGATCTGTACTTCCGGCTGCGCGTGGTGGAGATCGAGATCCCGCCGCTCCGGGCGCGCGGCGGCGATGACATCGCGGACCTCGCGGCGCACTTCGTCGATCAGTTTGCGCGGCGCTACCGCAAGGGGCCGCTGCGGCTCGTCGAGGCGGCGCTCCCGACGCTGGCGACCTATGCGTGGCCGGGCAACGTGCGCGAGCTGGAGAATACGATCGAGCGCGCCGTGGTGATGTGCCACGGCCCGGCGATCGGCGTGAAGGACCTCGGGCTCGAGCCGCGCCGGCTGTCGAGCACCGTCGAGGTCCCCACGTGGTCGAGCAGCACGACGCTGCCGGTGGTCTCGGAGCACGAGGCGGCGCCCCCCGCCCCGCCCGACGCGGACTGCATCCGGCTGCCGGATAACCTCGAGCTTGCCGAGGCAGAGCGCCGCTACGCGCGCGCGATCCTCGAGCGCTGCGACGGCAACCAGTCGGCCGCCGCGCGCCTGCTCGGGATCAGCCGCAACAAGCTCGCGCGCTTGCTCAAGGCGTGAGCGGACGGAACGTCATGCGAGGTGTCAAATTTGCGCCGCGGTGAAGCGCTGCGTTAGCGTCCCCACCATGCGTTTCGTTCTCGCTCTCGCGATCGGGCTTGCGCTCGCGTCCCCTGCACGCGCCGATGACGACGAAGGTCGCGGGGCCTACAAGGGCGCCCTCGGGGTCGGCATCATCCTCGGCGAGCCCACAGGCGTGACCGCGAAGCTGTACCTGGAGGACGATCAAGCGATCCAGGCGGCGGTCGGATCGGCGTTCATCGGCGGCGGCCTGCAGATCCATGCCGACTACGTATTTCACCCGTACATCCTGCAGTCGCGGCCGAGCTTCGTGCTGCCGGTGTATATCGGGCCGGGCGTGCGCCTGATCGACTACACCAACGGGCGCGACGACAGCTCGTTCGCGCTCGGCGCACGGCTCGTCGGCGGGCTGCTGTTCGATTTCAAGCAGGTGCCACTCGATGCGTTCATCGAGGTGGCCGGTGTGCTCGAATACGAGTTCAAGGACGGCAAGGGCGCTGCGATCCGGCTGAACGCGGGAGCCGGCGTGCGCTACTACTTCTGACGACGCTGCTGCTTGTGCTTCCGAAATTCGCGCGCGTGCGCTAGAACGGCCCCGTGCCGACCAAGAAGGGGAGCGCTGATGCACGTGCGCCGAGGTCGGGGCGGGCTCCGTCGGCTTCGTCGAAGACCGGCAGCGACGACGCGGGCACGCGCGGCGACCGCAGCAAGCGGCTGCTCGATCTGGTGATGATCCTTTTGCGCACGCGGACGCCGGTGACGTATCGCGATATTCGCGAGCAATTTCCCGCGTACCAGACGCTCAATGCCGAGGCCGGGCTGCGCGCGTTCGAGCGCGACAAGGCCGACCTGCTCGAGCTCGGGGTGCCGATCCGCTACATCACTCCCGACGAGGACGACTCGCTCGAGGACGGCGGATACGTCATCGACATGAAGCGGTTCAAGATGCCGGAGGTGCGGCTTACGCCCGATGAGATCTCGGCGCTCGTGCTCGCCGCATCGGTGGCGCACGCGATGCCCGGGGGCGCGTACCCCAAGATCGTCGACCTCGCGCTCAAGAAGCTCGCGTTCGATCTGCCCGAGCTGCCGGACACGCCGACGGAGTTTCCGCGGCCGGCGCCGGTGCTGGTGCACTTTCCCGAGCAGCGGACCGGCGTGCGCCCCGAGCTCGGCGACATCTACGCGACGATCGAGGCAGCGACGCGCCACCGCAAGCGCGTGACGCTGACCTACCAGGCAGCGGCGACGGGCATCAAGTCCAAGCGCGAGCTCGATCCGTATGCGCTGGTGTATCGCGAGGGCGCATGGCTCGCCGTGGGCTGGTGCCACCTGCGCGCGGAGATCCGGACGTTTCGCGTCGACCGCATCCACGAGGCGGTGATGGCGCCCAAGCCGAAGTCGCCAGACTTCGAGCGGCCGACCGACTTCGACGTCAAGGCGTACGCGCAGCGCTCGCCGTGGACGTTCACCAGCGATCCGCCCGAGGAAGTCCAGCTCGCGCTGACCCCCGAGGCGGCCGAGGTCGGCAACGAGGACTTCGGGCTCACCGCGGTCAAGCGCGTCGACGGTGACCGCATCCTGATCACGTTCGACTGCGGCAACCTCGAGTTCGCGGCCACCCGCGTGCTGGCGGCCAAGGGCGCGATCCGGCTGCTGCGCGGCACACGGCTGCGTGCGCGGATCGTCGACGAGCTCGACGCGATCGACGCGCGCTATCCGTCGGTGCCTGTGGTGGTCGAGGCCGCCGGGCTCGACGAGATCACCGAGCTCGGCGAGCTCCGCGAGCTGACCGGGGGCGGCGATGCGTGACGTCTCCCAGAAGCTGCGGCGCCTCCTTTACATCGTGCCGTACGTGGCCAAGCACCCCGAGGGCGTCGCCGTCGAGCAGCTCGCGAAGATGCTCGGCGCGGAGCGCGACGACCTCCTGGCCGACCTAGAGCTGCTCTCGCAGGTCGGGCCGCCCGATGGCGATCCGGGCGAGTATCTGCTGGTCTCGGTCGACGAGGGCCGCGTGTTCGTCGACCTCGCGCACCGGCTGACCCGGCCGCTGCGGCTGACGCCCGCCGAGGGCGCCGCGCTCCTGCTCGGGCTGCGCTCGCTGCGCGAGAGCGGGATCGCCCCGTTCGACGCCGCGATGCGGTCGGCGGAGAACAAGCTGCTCGCCGCGCTCGGCCGCGACGCCGGCGAGGCCGAGAGCCTGGCGACCAGCACGATCGTCGCCGAGCCCGACGCGGCGGTCGCCACGCACCTGCGCGACCTGGTGATCGCCGCGCGCAAGAATCAGCGGATCGAGATCGATTACTCGGCTGCGTCGCGGGCGGCGGCCGAGCGCCGGCCGATCGACCCGTACGGCATCGTGCACCACGCGGGCGAGTGGTACGTCGTCGGGTTCTGCCACAAGCGCGGCGACGTGCGCACGTTTCGCATCGATCGGATCGCCGCGCTGCACAAGACCGGCGAGACGTTCGAGCGGCCGGCGAGCTTCGATCTCGAGGCCTACCGCCGCGACCGGCTGTACGTGCCGTCGGCCGATTCGGTCACCGTGCAGATCGAGCTCGATCCGCTCGCGGTCACGCGGATCGGCGCGAACTGGCCGGTCGGTGAGGTCACGATGCAGGACGACGGCTCGGCGGAGCTGCTCGTCGACTGCGATGGCTTCGAATGGGTGACCGGCTGGGTGCTCGGCCTGGGCCGCCACGCGTGGATCGTCGGACCCGAGGCGGCGCGGCGCGCGATGCGCGAGCGGATCGCACGGCTGCGCGCCGAGCTGAGCCCGTAACGCTACTGCGCTTTGGGCGTGACGGCGCCGCCGACCTTGATCACGAACTGAGACGACTTGTCCTTGTCCTGCGCCTTGAACTGGGTCTCGAGCAATGCCTTGTGCGTCGGGTACAGCGCGCCGGCCGCGATCGTCGTCTCGCTCGTGCCGGTGCCGCTGATCGCCGAGACCTTGCTGTCCTCGATGTTCTGATCCTTGCCGCTGACCTTGGTCGTGCCCTTGATCGTCCAGGTCGAGCCGTTGTGCGCGACGAGCTCGTAGTCGGTGATCTGCGTGACGTCGAGCCGGTCGGCGAGCTTGGCGTTGGTGGTCGATTGCCACTTTGCGCCCACGCCGACAGCCTCCTTGGGGAGCACGGGCAGCGTCGGGAAGGTCAGCCGGAGCAGCTCGAGCGTATCGGCCGCGTTCTCCTGCGGCTTCTCGATCCGCAGCGTGACATCGCCGGCGACGCCCGTCGTTCCGATCGTGCCGCCGATCGTCAGCCCCGCGAGCGTGCCGAGCACCGTCTTGAACTTGTCGACGGGGACCTGCGAGCCCGTCACGTTGCGCGCGTCGGTGCCGGTGACCGTCACGGTGTACTCGGCGTTGCCGTCCTTGTCGACCGCGCGCGTCTCGGCCTCGCCGATGAGCACGATCGTCGGCACCACCTGCTCCTCGGTATCCTGCTTGCCCGAGAAGTCCATCGCCAGCTCGACCGCCTGCTTGGCGCCTTGCTTGATGGTGTAGCGCAGCGCCTCCTTCTTGCCCTTGCCGCCCGAGACGACCTTCACGGTGGTCTGCAGCGCGGGGATCTTGACCTCGACCGGGCCGGTCGGTGGCGCCGGCTTCGCCGGCTCGGCGGGCGCCGCCGGCTCCTTGGCCGCAGGTGGCGGTGCCGCCTTGGCCTCCTCCGGCAGCGGAGCGGTGGGAGCAGGCTTGGAGGTTCCACCGCAGGCGGCGACCAGGATGAGCGGCAACAGGCGACGCATTCGCGGACGCTACCATATTGACCGGAGGGTTCGACCGTGCCACCGCGCACGGCGCGCGTGTGCGCACGTGGTTGCAGGCGCCCGGGCGCGATGACTCGGGCGCGCACCCTCGCTGGCACATCGACTGCAATTTCTCGAGGAAGATGCCGGTTCCGCGCAGACTTCCCATCGGAACCGAGGTACTCGCAAGCGAGCGCGGCGCGCATGTTCGCGTGTGGGCCCCGGACCACGCGAAGGTCACGCTCGTGATCCGCTCGGTGAACGGGCCCAGCGGCGTGCACGGTACGCAGAACGGGCGACGGCCGCGCGAGATCATTCTCGGGCGCGAGCCCGATGGCTACCACAGCGGCTTCGCGCCGGGCGTCGGCGCCGGCAGCCGCTACTGGTTCCGGCTGGGCAACGATGCGGCGCTCTACGCCGATCCGGCATCGCGCTACCAGCCGGACGGTCCGCTCGGTGCATCGGAGGTCGTCGATCCGGGGGCATTCGCGTGGACCGACGCCGCCTGGCGAGGCATCCCGCCCGAGCGCCACGTCCTCTACGAGATGCACATCGGGACATTCACGCCCGAGGGTACGTGGGCCGCGGCCACGCACTGGCTCGACTATCTCGCCGAGGTCGGCGTCACGACGATCGAGGTGATGCCGATCGCCGACTTCGTCGGACAGCGCAACTGGGGCTACGACGGTGTCAACCTGTTCGCGCCGAGCCGGGCCTATGGCGCGCCCGATGATCTGCGGCGGTTCGTCGACCGCGCGCACGCCGTCGGCCTCGCCGTGATCCTCGACGTGGTCTACAACCACTTCGGCCCGGCGGGCAATCAGCTGTTCGCGTGGTCGCCGGCGTATCGCTCCGCGCACGCGAGCGAGTGGGGCGATTCCTTCAACTACGATGGCGCGCACAGCACCACCGTGCGCGAGATGGTGATCGCCAACGCCGGCTACTGGATCGACGAGTATCACCTCGACGGGCTGCGGATCGATGCGACGCAGGCGATCCGCGACGAGTCGCGCGAGCACGTGATCGCGGCGATCGCACGCCGTGCGCGCGAGGCGGGGCGCGGCCGCTCGATCCTCGTGATCGGTGAGAGCGAGCCACAGGACAGCGCACTGCTGTCGCCGCCGTGCTCGCTCGATGCGCTATGGAACGATGACTTCCACCACACGGCGCGCGTCGCGGCGACCGGTCTGATCGAGGGCTACCTGCACGACTACCGAGGCACGCCGCAGGAGCTGATCTCGGCGGTCAAGCGTGGCTTCCTCTATCAGGGCCAGCTCTATCCGTGGCAGCGCAACCCGCGCGGAAAGCCGACCCGCGGCCTCGCGCGCAGCCGCTTCGTGCACTTCCTCGAGAACCATGACCAGGCCGCGAACCTGGGGTTCGGCGAGCGCCTGGTGTCGGTGGCCGATCCGGCGACGCTGCGCGCACTCACTGCGCTGCTCCTGCTCACACCGCCGCTGCCGCTGCTGTTTCAGGGCCAGGAGTGCGGCGCGACCGCGCGCTGGGAGTTCTTCGCCGACCACGACGACGGTCTGCGCAAGGCGATCCGGCGCGGGCGCGCGGAGTTCGTGGCGCAGTTCCCGCGGATGGCGACCGCTGCGGCGCAGGCCGCGCTGCCCGATCCGTGCGATGAGTCGACGTTTCGCGCCTGCGTGCTCGATCCGCGGCAGCGCCGGCTCGACGAACCGCACGTGGCACTGCACCGCGACCTCCTTCGCCTGCGCCGCAGCGACCCGGCGTTCACCGACGCGCGGCCGCTCGCGCTCGACGGTGCGGTGCTATCGGAGCATGCGTTCGCGCTGCGCTTCCTGCAGGACGACCCCGCGCGCGATCGCCTGCTGCTGATCAACCTCGGGCCCACGTTCGCGCGCCCCGCGAACCCCGAGCCGCTGCTGGCGCCGCCTGAGGGGACCGGCTGGCGACTCGCATGGTCGAGCGAGGATCCGCGCTACGGTGGCCATGGCACGCCCGTCCCGTTCGACCGGGCGCGGCTCGCGATCCCAGCGCGCGCGGCGATCCTCCTGGTCCCCGATCCCGACGCCAACCTCCACGTCGAGCTCTCGCCCGAGGCGCAGAAGGCCCCGGTGGAACCATGACCCCATCTGATTCTTCGTCGCCCACCGCGTTCACGTCGTCGCCGCACGCCGTCCCGCGGCGCCGCGTCGCCATCCCCGCCGACGCACCCGACGACGCGCTGTTTCGTCGCGAGTGGCTGGTCTGCAACGGCCTGGGCGGCTACGCGTCGGGGACGATCGGCGGCGCGCCGACGCGGCGCTACCACGGCTACCTGATCGCGGCGCTCGCCAACCCGGCCGGCCGCATGATGATGCTCAATTCGCTGGTCCAGCGCGTGCGGCTCCCCGACGGCACGCGCGCGGATCTGGGCTGGGTCGGGCCGACGTTTGTCGCCGGCCAGCCGGTGATGCGGATCGAGCGGCGCATCCCGCTCGTCGGCTTCGAGCTCGAGCTCGGCCTGCCGGTGTGGCGCTACGCCGGCCTCGGCGTCGCGATCGAGCGCCGCATCGTCGTGTCGTACAGCCAGAACACGGTCGTCATCGTGTACCGACTGCTCGAGGGCGGGCGGATCCGCCTCGAGCTGCGGCCCGCGCTGCAGTTCCGCGGCCACGACGATCCGGTGTCGACCGCGGTGCCCGAGGCCTACCCGCTGCATGCCATGGGCGCGAAGATCGAGCTCGCGGCACCCGCGCCGCTACCGCCGCTGCGACTGCACCTGAGCGGCGAACGCACGTCGTTCGTCGTCGAGCCGATGGCGGTTCACGACATCGCGTACGCCACCGAGGAGAGCCGCGGCTACGCCTCGCGCGGCCAGCTCTACAGCCCCGGACGGTTCCGCGCCGCGATCGCGCCCGGCGGCGAGGTCGCGCTCGTGGCATCGACCGAGGCGTGGGAGACCATCCTGCCGATCAGCGCGCGCGAGGCGATCGCCGCCGAGACCCAGCGCCGCCACCGCTTGCTCGACGCCGCGCCGCCCGCCGCGCGCCAGGGCCCCGCCGCCGAGCTCGTGCTCGCCGCCGACCAGTTCGTGATCCGGCCCGCCGGCCGCCACGAGGACCACGTGCGCGCCCGCATCGCCGGCGACGAGGCGTGGACCGTGATCGCCGGCTATCACTGGTTCACCGACTGGGGCCGCGACACGATGATC
>DATIPJ010000233.1:0-6408 GCA_035472155.1 Kofleriaceae bacterium | reverse complement strand
ACGAGTTCTTCGACGCTGCCCAGAACGCCCGGGTGGTCGCCGACGCCGAGAGTTACTACCGCGTGATGTACTACGGCTCGGTCGCGTCGTGGAACCTGCGCGACCAGCACATGTTCGACACACTGCGCGCGATCCTCGACCATCGCGGGCCCGATGCGCGCATGGTGGTGTGGGAGCACAACTCGCATATCGGCGACGCGGCCGCGACGGAAATGGCCGCGCGCGGCGAGCACAACGTGGGCCGGCTGTGCCGCCAGGCATTCGACGACGCGGTCTACCTCATCGGGTTCGGGACCGACCGCGGCACGGTCGCCGCGGCCCACGACTGGGACGACCCGATGGAGCGCATGCGCGTCCGCCCGGCCCGCGCCGACAGCTACGAGCGGATCTGCCACGAGTCGCGGGTGCCATCGTTCCTGCTCCCCCTGCGCGACCCGCGGCGTGACGAGCTGCGCCACCAGCTCCTCGAGCCGCGGCTCGAGCGCGCGATCGGGGTGGTCTACCGCCCCGAGACCGAGCTACAGAGCCACTACTTCCAGGCGATCCTGCCCGCGCAGTTCGACGAGTACATCTGGTTCGACGAGACGTCGGCGGTCGCGCCGCTCGAGGCCGCCGAGGTCGCCGCCGCCGAGGCCGAGCACCCGTTCGCGCGCTGACACGGTCGCGAAGTCGCGCCGGGGGCCTGGCGCGCGGTAGGCTTTGCCGCGTGCAGGCTCTCCGGGGCGATCCGCGGGCGCTGGGCGTGGTCTACACACCGCCCCAGGTGACCGAGCCGATGACGCGGATCGCGCTCGAGCCGCTGCTTGCCGGGCGCAGCGTCGACGAGATCCGCGCGCTGCGGGTCTGCGATCCGGCGATCGGCGAAGGCGCCTTTCTGGTCGCGGCGGTGCGCGTGATCGCCGAGCACCTGGTGCGCGCCGGGCTGCCCGACGCCGACGCGGCGGACGCGGCCGCCCGCTGCGTCCATGGCGTCGATGTCGACCCGCGCGCCGTCGAGGCCGCCCGCGCAACGCTCGGCCCGAACGATGCGACCTGTGCGAACGAACCCGGCGGCGAGGCGCTGCACGGTCAGCTGCAGGTCGCCGATGCGCTGGCGCTCGACTGGGCGGCGGCGTTTCCGGCGGTGTTCGCGCGCGGCGGCTTCGATGCGGTGATCGGCAATCCACCGTATGTGCGCCAGGAGCACCTGGCGGCGCACAAGCCGCTGCTCCGTCAGTTTGCGAGCTACGACGGCGTGGCCGACCTCTACGTCTACTTCGTCGAGCTGGCGCACCGGCTCGTGCGCCCGGGCGGGCGGTACTGCTTGATCACGCCCAACAAGTGGCTGACCGCCGCCTATGCGCGCCCGCTGCGCACACACCTCGCGGCCCAGCGCAGCGTCGAGGGCATCGTCGACCTCGCGCGCATGGCGCTGTTCGGCGAAGCCGATGCGTTCCCGTGCATCGTGTGGGGCGAGGTCGGGACCGACCCCGAGGCGCCGATCCGGGCGGTGCGGCTCGACGATGGCGTTCCCGCGGCGCTGCACGACGTCGGCGCACCGCACGCGCGCGATCGCTGGCGCGGCGATCCGTGGCACATCGATGCGCCCGCGGACCGCGCGCTGATCGACGAGCTCGAGCGCCGATGGCCGGCGCTGCGCGACACCGTCGCCGAGCGGCCCGCGCGCGGCGTGGTCACCGGCTACAACCGCGCGTTCGTCATCGATCGCGCCGAGCGCGACCGCCTGCTCGACGCCGAGCCGGCCGCGGCCGCGCTGATCCGCCCGTTCATCAAGGGCCGCGACGTGCGGCGCTGGCTGCCCGCGGCGCCCGAGCGCTGGATCCTGCTCGTCGATCGCGGCACCTCCCTCGAGGCGCTGCCGCGCGTGGCCGAGCACCTCGCGCAGTTCCGCAGCGCGCTCGAGCCTCGACCGCCTGCCTTCCACGGCGCGTGGCCCGGCCGCAAGCCCGGCAGCTATCGCTGGTACGAGCTGCAGGACCCCGTCGGCGCACTGGTGCGCACGCGCGCGCCGCGGCTGCTGTACCAGGACATCCAGACCGGCCCGGCGTGCGCGATCGACCGCACCGGCGACCTCGTGCCCGATACCACCGTATGGCTCTTGCCGTCGAGCGATCTCTATCTGCTCGCGGTGCTGGGCTCGCCGCTCTACGGCTGGTACGCCGAACGGCGCTTCCCACCGGCGCTCAACGGCGCGGTGCGGCCCAAGCTCGAGTACATCCGCAAGCTGCCGATCGCCACGCCGTCGGACGCGCAGCGTGCCGCGATCGAAGCGCGCGTCGAGCAGCGGCTCGCGCTCGAGCCCGACGGCCGCGCGGGCGACCCCGCCGCCGCCGAGCGCGCGCGCGAGCTCGATGCGGCGATCGACGAGGCCGTGCTCGATGTCTACGAGCTGACCGCCGGCGAGCGCGCGCGGATCCGCGCCGCCTTCGAGTAGCGGATCGAGGGTCGATCAGCTTGGCAGCCGCACGAACAGCCGATCGCCCGACGCCGAGCACCACAGCTTGCCGCCGTCGCGCGCGACGACGAACGTCGCGATCGCCAGCGACTCGCTCGCGTTGGTCGGCTGGGTCGTGGCCGCGGGCAGCGCGAGCTCGACATCGCGCCCGACCGTCGTCGCGGTGATCGCGAGCGAGCGGCCGCGCCCGGTGCCCGCCGCGACGTCGATCGTCAGCGCCAGCGCATGCGTCATCGCAGGCCCGGTGACCGTCACCGTGACCGCCGGCAGCGCGCCGGGCAGCGTCACGCCGACGCGGCCGGCCGCGGACTTCATCAGATCGCCGAGCGCGATCGCCGTCTTCGCCGCGGGCTTGGTCAGCGCGCGGTTCAAGTTGAGCAGGCCGTTGAGCTCGCGCGAGACCTCCATCGCAGACTCGATCGCCCGGATCAGCGCGGGGTCGCCGTTCTCGGTCAGCTCGCTCAGCTCGTCGAGCGCCATCACCAGGCCCTGGAGCTTGGACGCGCAGTCATGGTGAAACGCCGGCGCGCGCGAGCCGACCATCGCGAGCTGGTACACCGCCGCCGCCGATGCCGCAGGGTGGCGCGCACACGGCGCGCCGGTCTCGTCGATGTGCTCGATCGGCCCCTCGCTCACGATGGCATCACGGATTGTCTAGCCCCGCGACCAGACCGCCGAGGCCGAGCACCGCCGCCTCGGTCCATGGATCGTCGGTCACCACGTGGACCTCACCGGGCGCACGCGAGACCTGGGAGATGCCCGGGTACTCGGACTCGAGCGCAGCGTGCAGCGCGTTGCGTCGCTCACGGCGCTCGCGGTCGCCCGACATCGCCAGCAGCTCCTTGTTGCGCGCGACCCCCGCATGCACCGCAGCGCGCAGCTGGTCATTGTCGAATGGCTTGTTGAGGAACCGAAAGATCTCGCCCTGGTTGATGCCGTCGATCGCCGTCTCGAGCGTGCGCTTGCCGGTCAACAGGATGCGTACCGTCTCGGGGCGCACGCGCCGCGCATGGCCGGCGAGCTGCGCGCCCGTCATCTCGGGCATGTCGTAGTCCGAGACCAGCACCGAGACATCGCCGGATGCGACCCAGCCCAGCGCCTCGCTCGCCGACAGCGTCGACCGGATGTCGAACTGCTCGCGCTTGAGGCATCGCACGACGGTGCTCAGCATGGCCTCGTCATCGTCCACGCACACCACGACCGGCTGCTTGTTGGCCACCATTGTCACGCCTCCATCAACTCGACAACCAGCGCCGCCAGCCGCGGCGATCCGTGACGCGCTCGATCTCGTCGAGCGCAACCAGCAATGCGCGCATACCCGGAAATCGAGCCTGCGGTGTCTTCTGGAGACATGTCGTCACGATATCAGCGAGCTTGGGCGGGAGCGGGCCATGGGGGCTCTCGACCGGTGGAATCGGCGCCGTGAGGTGCATCATACAGAGCGAGCGCAGATCGTCGTGGTGAAACGGCGGACGACCGGTGAGTAGCTCGTACAGCACCGCGCCCAGGCCGTACTGATCCGACCGATCGGTCGGCGCGAGGCCGCGCAGCTGCTCGGGAGAGATGTACGCCGGCGTGCCGAGCACGAACTCCGGGTTCTCGTCGCGCAGGCCTTCGCCGGCGAGCTCGGCGAGGCCGAAGTCGACGAGCTTGACGTGAAGCTCGCCGGGCTGACCCGCGGTGCCCCCCGAATCGACGACCAGCACGTTGGACGGCGTGACATCGGCGTGCACGACGCCGTGGTCGTGCGCGGCGGCCAGCGCGCTCGCGAGCTGGCGCGCGATCATGACGACGTCCGCCGGCGGCAGCGCTCCGGTCGCGACGAGGTCGGCCAGGCTCTGGCCCTCGAGCAGCTCCATCACGAAGTACGGCCGGCCGTCGCCGAGATGGCCGAAGTTGACCACGTCGACGATGTTGGCGTGACGCACGCGGGCCGCCGTGCGCGCCTCGCGCAAGAACTTGGTCGCCGCCGCCGGATCGCGCTCGAGGACCTTGGTGCGCAGCACCTTGAGCGCGTAGTGCCGGGCCAGCGCGATGTGCTCGACCTCGAACACCGTACCCATGCCGCCCTCGCCGAGGAACTCGAGCACGCGGTACTGGTCCACGATGTCGCCGCGGGTCGGCCCGACTGGCTCGAGGAGGTCGCCGGTCGGCCGTCGGCCGCGCGGCATGACCATCAGGTCGGCGCACAGGGAGAAGCCCGGCCGCACCGTGATGAGGATCTCCGCTTCGCGGCTGCCCGAACGCACCGGCAGGACCGCGCTCGAGGCGTGCGCCGCCGACAGATCGATGTCGGCGAGGAACGCCAGGCGCGCGATCACGGCCGACGCGACCTGCGCATCGAGCGCAGTTGTCGAGAGGACCTGCGAAGATCGCTCGAGTGTGATGACGTATGCGTCCTCCGCCATCGCCATCGGTTCGATGTAAACCGCTTCCGCTTGCGCGCGGACCGCTGCCGCAAGCGTGAGATCCGCGACCCGCCGCGGATCCGCATATCGGGTCGACTCGCCGGAATCTGAGATGGTGTCGCTCACCGCCATCGCACCTCGCTCGCGTATATTAGCAGCAGCGATGTCGATCGAAGGGTCCGCGGCGAGCGAATCCACACCGACCGGTGTACGCGTGCTCGTGGTTGACGACGACGTGGTGATATGTCGCCAGATGGCCGCGGGTCTCGCGAGCGCGGGTTATCAGGTGGTCACTGCTCACGACGGCGAGCGCGCGCTCGACCAGGCCCAGGAGACCCCGCCCGACCTCGCGATCGTCGATCTCGAGATGCCTGGCACCAACGGGCTCGACGTGATCCGCCAGCTCAAGCAGCTGTTCGGCGCCGCTGTGCACATCATCGTGATGACCGGGCACGACGACGACGCCAGCCACAAGGAGGCATTCGACGCCGGCACCGATGACTTCGTCGTGAAGCCTACGGGAATGTCGGAGTTGAAGCGCCGGCTCACCGCGGCGACCCGCAACCAGCGCGCCTACGTCGAGGTACGCGTCGCCAAGGAGGCCGCGGATCGGAGAATGGCTTACGGCGCCGAGGCCAGCGCGCTGCTCGCCCACGATCTCAACAACGGCCTCGCGGTCGCGCTGTCGAACCTCCAGTACCTGCGCGACGTGCTCCAGCTCGACGGTGATCAGCGCGACGCGCTCGATACCACCGTGCGCTCGCTGCGCCGGATGTCGAGCCTGGTCGCCAACTTCGTCGATATCGCGCGGTTCGAGGACGCCGCCGTCAAGCCGATCGTCGCCTCGCACCAGGCCTATCAGGTGCTGGAGTCGGTGCTCGAGGTCAATGCGTCCACGCTCCAGCGCGGCGTGATGATCCAGATCGAATGTGAACCGAACCTCATGGCGCGATTTGATGCAGCGCTGGTCGAGCGCGTGCTGCACAACCTGGTGGGCAATGCGTCGCGCTACTGCCCGCAGGCCGGGGTGATCTCGGTGACCGCCCGGCGCTGGAATGACGACGACAGCATCGAGATGTCAGTGACCAACTCCGGACCCCAGATTCCGGAGAACATCCGCCCGCAGCTGTTCGGCAAGTACGTGCGCGGCGGCGGTGGCAAACGCGGCATGGGGCTTTATTTTTGCCGCCTCGTGGCCGAAGCCCATGGGGGAAGGATCGATTATGAAGCGTCTGGGATCGGTCCTCGTTTCGTCATTCGGCTACCCGGCCGCGCGTGATAATCTTGCGGTAAGGTCCGTCGAGTGCCCCACGCGATCCTGATCTGCGACGACGATCCGGATATCCGCAGTGCCATGAAACGCACGCTGCGCGGTTACGAGGTCACTGAAACTTCATCTCCGCGTGAGGCACTCGATATGATGAAGACCCGGGCTTTTGATGCCGTGGTCTCCGATTTTTCCCTAGGTGCAGATACCGACGGGCTCGACCTGCTGCAGCACGTCCGTATGCAGTATCCGGACACCATACGATTTCTGGTGACGGG
>DATIPJ010000232.1:0-7634 GCA_035472155.1 Kofleriaceae bacterium | reverse complement strand
CATGGTCGCGGGCCTCGTCGGCGTCCTGCGCACGCGGCGCAAGGCGCCCTGGTTCCTCGCCATCGTCGCGCTGGGCCAGATCGTCTCGCTCGGCCTCGATAGCCACGGCCAGCCGCGCTACGTGTTCGTCGCCGTGGCGCTGCTCGTGGTGCTCGGCGTCGCCGCGCTCCAGCAGCCCAGCATCGCGCGGCCCCGCGCTGCGCTCGCTGCGGTCACCGCCGCGTGGCTCGCGGTCGCGATCGTCGCGCCGATCTACTGCCGCCACCTCGACGATGCGCGCGCGCCGCTGGTCGAGGCGGCCGCCGTCCTTCGCACCGCGAGCGCCGGCCGACCCTGCGTCGCGGTCGCGCCGATCGTCCCGCAGCTGCTCTGGTACTCGCCGTGCTGGGTGTTCGCGTCGGGGCTGCTCGCCGATCCGCTGCCGGCCGATCGCGTGCGCTACGCCGCGTCGTTCTCCCGCTGGCCGCTCGACCTGCCGGAGCTGCTCGCGGCGCAGCACCTGCGCGCGACGCCGATCGCCACCGGCGACCCGCGCGCTCAGGTCTGGCAGCTCGACGCGCCCTGAGCTCAGCGCGTGGCGGTGAACGTCGCGGGCACCGGGCGCAGGCCCTGGCCGGCGTTGATCTCGGCGGTCCACACACCGTCGGCGAGCGAATCCGCGATGCCGTCGCCGGCGGGATCGACCAGCCGCGCGGACCCGGCGGCGAAGTGCAGCGCGTCGAACCGCAGCTCCTCGATCTTGTCGCGCGCGATGCCCACGACCTCGTCGAGCCCGGCCTCGCACAGCTCCTCGAGCAGGTCGGCGTGGCCGACGCACACCGAGAGCACGCACTTGTTTGCGATCGCGTGGGCGACGCGCGGGCAGTCGACGGCGCTGCCGATCAGCTCGCGGATCCCGGCGCCGTAGCGCGCCGCCACCACGGCATCGGTCGCGCGCCACAGGTACACGCCGTAGTCGAGCCCGAACCGATGGTCGCCGATCGACAGGGCCCCGCTGCGGCTCGCCACCGCCGCGGGCGCCGCGATCTCGACGTCGAGCGCGAGCCGCGCCTCGAGGCCCGCCTGGGCCAGGTCGATGGCGGTCAGCCGGTGCGAGGCCTGGGCGCCGTCGATCGCCAGCTCGCTGTCGAGCTCGAACCGGGTGAGCGCGGTCTGGGCCAGCGTCGCGATGCTCGCGGCCACCGCCGTCACGGGCACGCCGTTGATCTGCGCCCTGGCGATCTCGGCATCGAGCCAGCCCTCGAGCTTGCCCTCGAGCACATCGGGCACCAGCGCGCGCAGCTCGCCGACCGCCGGCACGCCCGCGTCCTCGGCGAGGTCGAGCAGCGCGTGCGCCGGATGCACCGAGAAGTCGCGCAGCGTGACCACGAGCTGCTCGGCGGGCTCGGGCAGGATCGCCTCGGCGGTGACATCGATCCGCGAGCTCACCTGGTAGCGGCCGCTTGCCACCGGCGGCGGCGGCACGGGATGCTTCGTATCGGGCGTGTCATCACGCGGACCGACGTCGTCGCCATGAGAGGCACCGCCGAGACACCCTGCGAGCGCTGCAAACCCTGCCAGGTACGAACAAGCGAACAAAAGCTTCATGCGCCTTCCGCACGAGCAAGCCTCGGACCCGCGGTTCGACCACTCGATCTCGCGGACCTGGCCGCATCTTCTGGTGAATGACGCGTCAGCCCGTGGCAGCTCACTGTCACCTACATGACGCCCCGAGGAGGATCGCCTACGGTCGGAAGGCGTCGCCCAGCACGAGGCCCTCGCGGCGCGGGTCGGCGCCGCCCGTGAGCACACCGTCCGGCGCGCGGACGATGGTGGCGATGCCGCTCGCGACATGCGCCGTGCTCACCGTGTGACCGAGCGCGCGCAGCCCGCGCACCAGCGGGTCGTCGTCGCCCGCGACGCGGGGATGCTCTCCGCCGACGTTGGTCACCGGATCGTTGGCCGCGCCGAAGTCGACCAGCGCCGCCGACTGTTGCGCATCGAGGCCCCAGTCGAGCGCGCCGACCAGCGTCTTGACCACGAACTGGATGATCGTCGCGCCGCCCGGCGAGCCCGTCGCCATCACCAGGTCGCCGCGCGAGCCATCGGGCGCCGCGGCGAACACCAGCGTCGGCGCCATCGAGCTGCGCGGGCGCTTGCCGGGCTCGACGCGGTTGGCGATCGGGGCGCCGACGGCGTCGGTCGGCAGCGCCGAGAAGTCGGTCAGCTGGTTGTTGAGCATGAAGCCGCGCGCCATGTGGAACGAGCCGAAGAAGCTCTCGATCGTCGAGGTCATCGCGACGGTGTTGCCGTCTGCGTCGACGATCGTCACGTGCGTCGTGCCGTGCTCGGGCGTGGCGTCGCTGCCGCGCACCGGCTGCCCGAAGTCGCCCGGCGCCGCGGTGCCCATCGACGCGTCGATGCGGATCAGCGCCGCGCGCGTCGCCAGGTAGCTCCTGTCCAGCAAGGCATCGGGGCTGTCGCCGGGCAGCGGCACGAAGTCGGCGTCGGCGATGTAGCGGTCGCGGTCGGAGTACGCCAGCCGCTCCGCCTCGGCGACGAGGTGCACCGCGGCGAGCTGTGGCCGCCCGCCTTCGCGATCCACCGCCTCGGGCGCCCAGTCGCCGAGCGGGAAGCCCTCGAGGATCCCGAGCGCGGCCGCGACCGTGATCCCGCCCGACGACGGCGGCGGCATTCCGCAGACCACGTAGCTGCGGTACGTCACGCACACCGGGTCGCGCCGCCTGGCCTCGTACGCCGCCAGGTCCGCCAGCGTCGTTCGGCCGGGCGTCATCCGTCCACCCTGCGCGGTCGCGGCGGCGCCGATCTTGTCGACGATCGCCTGCGCGATGTCGCCGGTGTAGAACGCGTCGGCGCCACCGGCCGCGATCGCGGACAGGGTCGTTGCGTACGCCGGGTTGATCACCAGCTGGCCCACGCTCTTTGCGCGCGCGCCGCCGTCGAGGTACGTCGCTGCAGCGTCGGCATCCGCCGCGAGATCGGGCGCCGACACGGCGATCGCATCCGCGAGCCGGCCACCGATCGGCGTCCCCGCGAGCGCCATCGCGATCGCCGGCGAGAACAGCTCGCTCCAGGTGCGCCGCCCATGATCGCGGTGCGCGAGCTCGAGCATCCGCAGCACGCCGGGCGTTCCGATCGACCGTCCGCTCGCGCGCGCGCTCGGGACCACCGGCGTCTGATCGGTCGCCTCGTCGACGAACCGCAGGTAATCCCCGGTCGCAGCGGCGGGCGCGGTCTCGCGCCCATCGTAGGCCTGCACCGCGCGCGTCGCCGCGTCGTAGTACAAGAGGAACGCGCCGCCGCCGATGCCGCTCGACTGCGGCTCGACGACCCCGAGCACCATCTGCACCGCGATCGCCGCATCGATCGCCGATCCGCCCGCCTGCAGCACATCGCAGCCGGCCTTGCTCGCGAGCGGCTGGTCGGTCACCACCATGTACGTCCGCGCGCGGACCGCGTCCTTGTCCGCGACGTACTCCGACGCGCGACGCGGCACCGCCGGATCGCCGTCGTCGCCCGAGCCGACCGTCGCGTTCGCGTGCGCGGTCACCGCCTGACACGCCTGCGGCTGCGCCGGTTTCTCGTCGGCTCCGCATCCTGCGCATGCGATCGCGACCATGCACGCCGTCGATCGCCTCCAACGCTGACAGTGCTCCATCGCGCACCTCCTCGAACGCGCGCAGCTTAGCCGACCGCGCCCCCTCGGAGCGCGCGAGCTCACGCCGATCGCGGTCGCGCGTTGCGCATCCGGATGCCGCTGAACCCGAGCGTGCTCGCGATCACCTCGTCCCAGAAGGCCCACAGGCTTTCCAGCAGCCGCAACTGGATCCCCGCTTCCGCATGGCAGCGCAACAGATCGCCGACCGGCTCGGGCGGGCCGAGTGGCTCGACCGGTACGGTCGCGATCATCGCATACGGCTCGGGCTCGCCGATCGGCGCAAACGGCGCCGCGGGCAGCCGGTACGCGAACAGCGCCACGCGCTGCATCGCCGCGAGCCATCCGTACTCGATCGCATGCACGCGCTCGCCGCAGCCCGCGCCGACGATGCGGTCGCGATCCGACGCCGTCGTCCTCGCGCCCACCCACGCCATCGCCCGCGGACAATCGCGCGGAAACCAGTACGCCGGCGCGCACACCGCATCGACCGCCCACACGTACGCCTCGCCGGTCTGCGCCGTCGATGCGGCCCGCGGCTCGAAGCGCGCGATCGTCGGGTCCTCCGAGAAGTGCAGCACCTGTCCGGGCGCGGGTCGCATCCCGTCATCGTATCCGGCCGAGCAGCCCAACGCTCGCGCAGGCGTACTCGTCCGGTGTCCGGCCGAATCTCGGACATGATGTCCGGTAGTCGGACATTGCACATCGGAAGTGCACGAAGGTTCTCGCGCATCCGCTGGCAGGCGGCTTGCTGTGTCGAGCGGAATGTCAACTTCACAAACGGAACGAGTTGTTTCGCAGCATCAGCATGCGGGGAAGCCACGATGGCAGCTCCGGAACCAGTCTCAGACTGCTGAATGCGGCCGGTCAGCGGCGGCGAGCCTGGAGATCAGCCACAAACGTTTCGTCGCTCCGGAAAGGAGTCGGTAACATGATGGTCAACACCATGGATATGTCGGCTCCAGTCACGCGCGGCGAGCTTCGAGAGGAGCTCGATCGAGCATTCGAGCAACGGCTTGCACCGTTGGCGACCAAGGCCGAGCTGGCGCAGCTCGCGACCAAGGCCGAGCTCGCGCAATTCGCGACCAAAGCCGACCTCGCGCAATTCGCGACCAAAGCCGACCTCGAGCGTCTGGTGACCAAGGACGACCTCGAGAAACGCCTCGAGCCTCTGGTGACCAAGGAGTTCTTCGAGACACGCCTCGAAGCCATGGAGAGCAAGCTGAGCGCTGAGCTCGCGAAGCACGTCAAGGCCATCGAGGAAACCTTCCAGAAGCAGGTCTCGACGTTCGACGACAAGTACAAGGAACTGCCGGGGCGCGTGGAGCGGCTCGAGGGCGCGGTGTTTCGAGAAGACAAGCCAGACAAGCCAGACTAGCCGTCCGGCGGCAAACGCGACGCGAAGGCGGAGATCAAGAACGCGCCCCGAGCGGCGCGGTCGACGGCGGGCTCGCCGAAGCGGCGCTGACGAACCGGGCGAGCGCGGGTTTAGCTGACCGGGATCGCGAGCTCGAGCGTGGGCGTCTCGATCTCGCAGGTGTCGTCGGAGCAGACGCTGAGCTTGAACTGGCCCGTGACCTTGGCCGTGCCGGCGGCGGTGGGCCGGAACTGGATGGTCATGGTGAGGTGCTTGGGGTCGTCGATCGCGAAGGTGCCCGTGCCGTCGATCGGCAGGGCGCCCGGGTCGCCGACGAACTTGAACGGATAGTCCTTGTTGACGTGGTAGTCACCCAGGGCGGTGAGGACCAGTCGAGCCTCGCAGGTCGCGCCGCGGGCGCAGGGGGACTGCGGGCCTGCGTCGAGCCGATAGAACGGCTTCTCGGCGAGCGGCTTGCCGCTGGTCTCGGCTGGCGTGGACCTGGAGCAGCGCGCGCAGCCAGAGGCGGCGACGAGCGCGATCAGGAGCAGCTCACGAGCCATACTTGACGGAGCAGCCGTAGGGCCTGGTGACGGCGGTCTGGACGGCGCGGCCGGCGGCGATGTCGCCCAGCGCTGCGTCGACGTAGTTGACGAGCTTGCCGCCCTGCGGCGATTTGCCCTCGCCGTCGGGCGAGTTGTCGATCGCGCCTGCGTAGACGACCTTGCCGGTCTTGTCGATGACGAACATGTTGGGCGTGTTGGTGGCGCCGTAGGCCTTGCCGACGGTGCCCGCCTCGTCGCGCAGGACCGGGTTGGGGATCGCCCACTTCTTGACCGCTTCGGCGTTGGCGTCGGCGGCGGCGCCCTGCTTGCCCTGCGCGCCGCTGTTGATCGCGAGCCAGGTGACGCCGTCCTTCATGTGGCGCTTGGCGGTATCGACCAGCGAGCCGACCGAGTGCGAGCGCTGCACGAACGGGCAGCCCGGGTTGAACCACTCGAGGACGACGAGCTTGCCCTTGAACGAGGACAGCTTGACCTCGTTGCCCGACAGGTCCTTGAGCGCGAAGTCCGGCGCCGGCTTGCCGACGACGGGGGAGCTGGCGGCGGGCTTGTCTGCGAGGCTCGACGAGCCGAGCGCGGCGAGCCCAACAATCGTGAGGAGCGTGGTCAGGTTTCGCATGGCGCGCATTGGACCACGGCCGCGCGGCCGGTGCAGCCCATCTGCGGCGGACGGCGCCGGAGGACGTGCGAGCGGCGATGTCGCAGCGGTCGCACCGCGCGCGGCCGCACGCGGCGACGTGGTACCTTGGCCTTTTGGAGGAACCAATGGGTCAGGGGTTCTCGTTCGCATCGATCATCCTGAGCTACTTCCTGGTGGGCGGCGCCATGTTCTCGGCGACGCTGGTCGCGATCCAGCTGCAGGTCGGCAGCGAGCTCGCGATGTACGGCGCGCTCGCGATCGGCGCGTTCGTGGGCGGCTTCGTGGCGGCGCGCGCGAGCCCGGGCGAGACGATCCTCGAGCCTGCGATCGGCGCGGTCGCGGTGATCGCGACGATCGTCGGGCTCGCCGCGGGGACCACGATGGGGCAGCAGCTATGGGCATCGGCGCACGACGAGACGATGAAGTTCGTCGGGGCGGTCGGGCTATCGAGCGTGGTCGGCGCAGTGCTCGGCGCGTTCCTGGCCGAGCGCCTCCTGGGCGAGGCGACGCGCTCGTCGATCCCGTGGCTCGTGTACACCGCGCTGTCGGTGTTCGGGGCGAGCCTGCTCGCGACGCTGTTGAGCTCGATCTTCTTGATGCAGAAGCACGGCGGCGACGTCAGCGATACCGAGTCCGGGCTGGTGATGATCGTCGGCATCGGGGCCGGCTGCCTGGTCGCCGGGTTCGCGGTCGGCTCGTCGGCGCGCGTGCGGCCGCTGCTCGCGGCGTTCTTCGGCGGCGGCATCGGCCTGGCGGGCTACGTCACGCTGCTCCTCAAGCTCGCCGCCGCCACAAAGGATGACGCCATCGCCGGCGTGGCGGTGCTGGCAGCGGCCGGCGCGCTGGTGACCCTGCTCGGGACCGCCCTGGGCTGGGCGATGGTCGGCCGCAAGAACGTCACCGGGCCGAACCCGTCGCAGCTCGCCCGGCAGTTCCAGTAGCGGCCAGGCGCTACAGGGACGGGCGCCCGCTCGGCACCCAGACCGCGGCGCCGTCGACGACCTTGACCAGCAGCACGGGCCGGTCGGTGAAGGCGCCCTCGAGCTTGGCGCGAAACAGCGAGAGCGGCCCGCTCGGCGGCGCGACGCTGACGTCGTCGTCGCCCTGCGGCGCGTCGGGGCCCTCGGGCTCGTCGGACGGCTCGTCGATGTGGTCCCAGGGCATGTCACCGGCTTCGGCGGTCGTGCCGGGCGCAAGGTCGGCCACCGCCGGCGGCCGCGACGGGGCCCGCCGCGCGCTGGCCTTGGCCGGCGGCTTGGCTGGCTTCTTCGGCGTCTGCTTGCGCGAGCCGTCGCGGTTGCCGAGCACGAGCGCCCAGCGGCCGTCGCTCGACAGCGACGCCGCGGTGTAGCCGCGCCAGCATTTGTACTGCCCGCCGCTCGCGCGCATGACGCAGCTGCTCCCGCCGTCCTGGACCAG
>DATIPJ010000231.1:0-16174 GCA_035472155.1 Kofleriaceae bacterium | reverse complement strand
CGAGCGCATGGGCGAGCGCCGCCTCGTCGAGCGCGGGTGCGCCGGCGCGCGGGCCGAGGATGGCCTCGAGGCCGGCCTTGGCCTCGGCGGGCGACAGGTCTCTGGCTTCGGGGCCTTCGGGGCCTTGGGGGCCTTCGGCCTTGGCAGCGACCAGCGCGCTCACGGCGTCGTGCGCGGCGCGAAACGCCAGGCCGTGGCGCGCCACCAGGTGATCGGCGAGCGCGGTCATCGTGGTGTCGGCGCCGTCGAGGAAGGCGCGCATGCGCCCGGGGCGAACCTCGAGGTGACCGACGAGCAACGTCATCAGGCGCAGCGCCTTGTGCGTGCTCGCGAGCGCCGGGTAGACATGCGCGGTGACCTCGGAGCTGACCTCGACGCTGTTGGTGAACGGCGTGCTCTTGAGCCCCATCAGCGCGGTCATGAGGGCGCCGGTGGCCGCGACCGCCTGCCCGCGCACGTTCTCGAGCACGAACGCGTTGCGCTTCTGCGGCATGATCGAGCTGGTGCTGACCATGTCGTCGGGCCAGGTGAGGAAGCCGTAGGCGGCGCTGGCCCAGGCCTGCAGATCGGCCGCGAGCCGGGTCAGCGTGGTGCCGATCATCGCGAGCGCGGCGAGCACGTGGACGATGTAGTCGCGCGAGCCGACGGCATCGGCCGAATTGGCGATCGCGCCGTCGAAGCCGAGCAGGCGCGCGACCAGTGCGCGGTCGACGGCGAACGAGGTGCCGACGCCGGCGGCGGCGCCCATCGGGCAGCTGTTGACGACCGGGTAGGCGTCGGCGAGCCAGCGCGCGCCGCGCACCAGCTCCGACAGCACGCCGGCGAGGTAGTGGCCGAGCGTCGACGGCTGCGCCGGCTGCAGGTGCGTGAACGCGCTCATCACCGTCTCGGTGTGGTCGCGCGCGCACGCTTCGATCGCGGCGGTGAGCTCGCTGCACGCGCCGAGCACGGTGAGCAGCTCGCGCCGCACGCGCATGCGGGTGACGGTGGCGTTGATGTCGTTGCGGCTGCGCGCGACGTGGGCCGCGCCACCGCGCTCGCCGCCGAGCCGGCGGATGTACTCGTTCTCGTAGACCACGTACATGCCGCGGTGCACGGGCGGCGGCTCGAGCACGGTCTCGCCCGCGCGCACGCGGTCCGAGAGGTCGGAGTTGACCGCGAGGAGCGCCGCCGCGGTGTCGTCAGAAAGGATGCGCTGCTGCGCGAGCATGACGACGTGCGCGGCGTCGATCCGCAAGAGATCGGGCAGCACGGCGCGCTGATCGCCGGCGAAGGTCGGCTCGTAGAGCAGCTGGAACAGCACCGGGTGCGGCGGGCGCGACACCCGGCCGAAGGCGTGGACGCTCATGCGGCCCTCGCGATCGTGGGCTCGGCGACGAGGCGCGCGAGGCCCTCGACGGTCGGCTCCCGGTAGAACGCCTTGAGCGCGACGGCGGTGCCCATCTCGCGCTTGATCCGCGCGAGCAGCTGGATCGCCAGGAGCGACTGGCCGCCGAGCGCGAAGAAGTCATCGCCGATGCCGATCTCGCCGGTGACGGCGAGGACCTCGCGCATCAGCGCAGCGAGCGCGATCTGCAGTGGCGTCTCGGGTGGCGCGGTGCGCCCGGCCTCCTCGGGCGGCGGCGGCAGGCGCTGCTCGTCGATCTTGCCGCTCGTGCCGCGCGGCAGGGCCGGCACGAAGCAGAACACGTCGGGCACCATGTAGTCGGGGAGTGCCTCGGCGAGGTGCGCCCGCAGCGCGGCGCGATCGATCGGCCGCCACGCCGGTCCTCGCGCGGGCTCGACGAAGTGCTGGTACCAGATGGTGGGCTCGTCGTACTCGCCCACGCCGCGCGCGAGGTCGATGTGCACGGGCGCGAGCCCGCCGGGGACGTGATGCTCGCCGGAGCGCGCGAAGGTCAGCCCGGTCCACGCCTCCCACTGTGCGATCGAGCCGACCACGCGCTGCGACCGCGACTCGACGCGCAGCGCCTTGCCGCCGGCGCGCTGATGGATGCGCAGCCACGGATCCGCCGAGGAGCCATCGGACCGCCGCGCGTCGCACCAGTCGGCGAAGCCGAGCTCGGGGTGATCCGCCTTGCCGGTCGGCCGCACGGGGACGACGGCGCGAGCGAGGCCGTGGCCGCGGGCGATCGCCTTGAACGCCTCGAGCACGCAAGCAGCCAGGCCGCGACCCTGATGCGAAGCCGCGACCACGCCGGTGAGGATCAGGAGGGTGTCGGCCGGAACGCTGCGATCGCGCGCGAGGGCGTGCGTGAGCGCCGCATCCCAGCCCGCGGGCAGGCTCGCGGGCTCGCCATTCCATCGCGTGGGTATGGCATTGCCTGCAGCGACCACCTCATCGGCGGCGTCGACCAGCGCGAGCTGGTGGCCGGCAAACTCGCTCCAGATGCGCGGCCAGAGCGCGCGCGTGACGGCAGCGCCGTCGAAGAACGCGGGCCACGAGCCCAGGTGTACGGCTTCCATGCGGCGGCGCAGCTCGGGCCGCTGCGCGAGCGTGAACAGACGGTAGGTCGCGCCGTCGGCGACCAGCGCATTGCACGGCTCGGCGAGCTCGACGTAGGCCGCGAGCCGCTCGATGGCCGTCCCGCTGCCGACGGCGCGCACGGCGCAGCCGCCGACATCGGGGTGCGCGCCGAGCCGCGCGACGATCTCCTCGATCTCGACGCGATTGCCGCGGACCTTGACCTGGTGATCGGTGCGCCCGAGGTAGTAGATGGTCCCGTCGGCGCTGTACTTGCCGAGGTCGCCCGTGCGGTAGAGCCGGCAGCGCGACTCGCCGCCGTCGAGCGCATGGATGAACGCGCGCGTGGTGCGCTCGGGGTCGCCGAGGTAGCCGCGCGCCAGGCCGGGCGATGCGACGTAGATCTCGCCGGGCACGCCGACCGGCACCGGGCGCAGCCGGCGATCGAGGATGAACATGCGCGCGTTCGCGATCGGCCGGCCGATCGGCACGATGGCGCCGTCGAACGCGCCGCTGCAGTCGAACGTCGATGCGTCGACCGTGACCTCGGTGGGGCCGTAGTGGTTCATCAGCCGCCCGGGCAGCGCGCGCATCAGCTTGTCGCGGGTCTCGCGCGACAGCGCCGCGCCGCCGACGATGGTGAGCCGCACGTGCTCGGGGCGCCGGGTCAGCGCGTCGGCCACCGCCGCCAGCAGGAGCGGCACGCCCTGCAGCACGGTCGCGCCGTGCGCATGCACGAGCTCGGCGAGCGCGGTCGGATCGGTGCGCTGGTCGCCCGGGGCGATCGCCACGCGGGCGCCATATGCGAGCGGCCAGAACAGCTCGACGATCGAGGCGTCGAACGCGTACGACGTCGCGAACAGCACGCGATCGCGCTCGTCGAGCTGATACGCGCCCTGCAGGAATGCGAGGTAGTTGACCAGGCCCCGGTGCTCGATCTCGATGCCCTTGGGCACGCCGGTCGTTCCCGAGGTGTAGATGACGTACGCGACGTCGTCGGGCTGCGCGCGCAGCGCGAGCGCCGCGGGCTCACCGGAGTCAGCGAGCTCGTCGACGCATACGACGTCGACGCCGCACGCATCGAGCACGCCGCGGTGCGCGCTGCTCGCGATCGCACAGCGGATGCCGGCGTCGGCGAGGATCGCCCGCACGCGCGCCTCCGGGTACCCGGACACGATCGGCACGTAGGCAGCGCCCTGGTCGATGATCCCGACCAGGCTCGCGAGCAGGTCGATCGACGGATCGAGGATCACGGCCACGCGCGCCCCGCGGTCGACGCCGCGGACGGCCAGCGCGCGCCCGATCTGGCTCGCCCGCCGCGCGAGCTCGCCGTAGCGGATCGACCGCTCGCCGATGCACGCCGCGATCGCCGCCGGCACCTCGGCCGCGCGGGCGGCGAACAGGTGCGCCACCGTGGGCACGTCGGGGAGCGGCGCCGCGGTCTGGTTGAACGCCGCGACCAGCTGCTGCGCCTCGGCGGCCGGCATGAGCGCGTAGTCCCACAGCGCCTGATCGGGCTGGCGCACGACCTCGGCGACGAGGTGCATCAGCTGGCGCAGCATGCGCTCGGCGCTCGCGCGCTCGAACAGGCGGCTGTTGTAGTTGAGCGCGATCGAGATGTCGTCGCCGAACTGGTCGACGACCCACGTCTGATCGAAGCGCGCGGTCGACCACTCCGGCCCGTGGATCTGGTCGTCGAGCGCGATCTTGAGCCCGTCGAGGTGGAAGTGATCGAGCAGCGCGGTCTTGTTGTTCTGCACGCCGAACATCACCGAGAACAGCCGCGGGCGCGACAGGTCCTTGGGCAGCGGCAGCTCCTCGGTGAGCAGGCTCGACGGATAGCGGTGGTGCTCGTAGCCGTCGACCGCGGTCGACGCGACCTGCGCGAGCAAATCTCCGAACGACATGTCGTCGCGGATGCGCGCGCGCAGCGGCAGCGGCGCGGCGAACAGCCCGAGCATGGCCTTGAGCGCATCGTGCTCGCGGTTGGCGATCGGGCAGCCGATCACGAGGTCGTCGCTGCCGGTGATGCGATGCAGATACAGGTCGAGCACCGCGAGGAGGAACATGAACAGCGTCGCGTTGTGCTCGCGCAGGTACGCCCGGACCTGGTTCGCCACGTCGCGCGGGAGCCAGCCGGAGGCCGTGCTGCCGTCGTAGGTGAGGATCGCCGGGCGCGGATGATCGGTCGGCAGGGCGAGCGCGGGCGGCGCCGTCTCGAACTGCGTGTGCCAGTACGCGCGGTCGGCCTCGAATGCGCCGGCGTGCACCGCGTCGTGCAGCCGCTGCGCATAGCTCATGTAGTCGAGCGACGGCGGCGCCAGCTGGGGCTCCTGCCCGCGCGCCAGCGCGTTGTAGATCTGGCCGAGCTCGCCGATCATCGCGATCGTCGAGGTCTCGTCCCACACGATGTGGTGCACGACGAAGACCAGCAGGTGCCGCCCGTCGGCGTAGCTCACGAGGCGCACGCGGACGATCGGGCCCGCCGCGAGATCGAACAGCTCGTTGCCGAGCCGATCGGCGATGTCGCGCGCATTCGACGACACCTGCGCGGCAGGCACGGAGCGGCGATCGACGAACAGGTCACCGGGGGACAGCTGCGGCACGGCGCCGAGGCGCTGCACCGGGCGGCCGTCCTGGAACGAGAACCGCGCGCGGAACACCGGGTGGCGCGCGAGGAACCGGTTCCACGCCTCGAGCATCGCCGGCTCGTCGACCGCGCCGTCGAGCCACAGCGTCAGGCAGACGTTGTAGACGGCCGACGTCGGATCGAGCGTGTACGCGTACCACTCCGGGATCTGCTGCGGTGCGAGGTCGTAGACCTGACGCGCCTCGGGCAGCGGCGAGAAGTCGAGCTCCGGGCGCGCGGGCGCAGCCGACGACGAGCCAGCGGAGGCAGCGGCGCGCCGGTCGACCTGCTGCGCGACGCGCCCGGCGAACGCCTCGAGCACCGGTGCCTCGAACACCGCGCGCATCGGCAGGTCGATGGCGAAGTGCTTGCGCACGCGCGTGGTCATCTCGGCCGCGGCGAGCGAGTGCCCGCCGAGCGCGAAGTAGTTGTCGTCGAGCCCGACCGCCGAGATGCCGAGCAGGCCGCACCAGATCTGCGCGATCGCCTGCTGGGTCTCGGTCACCGGCGCGCGGTGCTCGGCGGCCGCGTCCGCGGTGCGCTCGGGCGCCACCAGCGCGGACCGGTCGAGCTTGCCGTTGTCGGTGAGCGGCAGCTGCTCGAGGTACACGAAGTCCGACGGGACCATGTAGTCGGGCACGCGCTCCTTGAGGTGGAGCACGACGTTGGACAGCATCGGCGCCGGGCGCACGCGCGACACCAGGTACGCCACCAGCCGCGGGTACGCGCCGCCGGAGAACACCTTGATCGCGGCGTCGGCGAGCTGCGGATGCTCGCGCAGCGCGGTCTCGATCTCGCCGATGTCGATGCGCCGGCCGCGCAGCTTGATCTGGTGATCCATGCGCTCGACGAACACGAGCGAGCCGTCGGCGAGATAGCGCACGCGGTCGCCGGTGCGATACATGCGCGCGCCGGGGACGGCCGAGAACGGATCGGGCACGAACGCGGTCGCCGTGCGCGCCGGATCGCTCGCGTAGCCGCGGCCGACGCCGAGGCCGCCGATGCAGAGCTCCCCGACGAGCCCGGGCGGGGTCGGGCGCAGCGCGTCGTCGACCACGTAGATCGCGTGGTTCATCAGCGTGCCGTCGATCGGCATGTAGGTCAGCGGCGTGTCCGGCAAGCCCAGCGCCGACCGGATGTGGCGGTGGCACGAGTCGTCGGAGCACTCGGTGAGCCCGTACATGTTCACCATCGGCACGGGCGCATGCGCGAACCAGCGCCGGCACAGATCGGGCGGCAGGCCCTCGCCGTTCATGATGAGCCGGCGCAAGGGCGACAGGTCGTACGCGCCGGGGGCGGCCTCGAGCTCGGCGAGCATCGCCTTGAGGTGCGCCGGCACCGACTGCACCGTGGTGATGCCGGTCTCGGCGATCCGCTCGAACAGCCGCCGCGGCTCCCAGGCGTCGTCGCCGGTGAGGATGACCGTGCGTCCGCCGACGAGCAGCGCCGCGAACATCTGCCAGATCGAGACGTCGAATGTCTGGACGGCGATCTGGGCCACCGCGTCGTCGTCGCCGAGGCCCAGATCGAGGGCCTTGGCGAACAGGTGGTTGATCATTCCGAGGTGATGCAGCATCGCCCCCTTGGGCGTGCCGGTGGACCCCGAGGTGAAGATGACGTAGGCGAGCTGCAGCGGTGCGAGCGCGACCGAGACCGGTGCACGCGGCGCGGTCTCGACGATGTCCTCGATGGTGAGCACGCACGGCAGCGCGAGCCCCGCGGCGCGGTCGACGCATGCGCGCGAGGGGGCAGCGCGGGAGGGGGCAGCGCGTGACACCACCACGGCGCGCGCGTTGGCCTGCGCGAGCGAGCTGGCGATGCGCCGCTCGGGATGGCCGAGATCGACCGGCAGGTACGCGCAGCCGGCCTTCCAGATCCCGAGGATCGTCGCCGCGAAGTCGAGCCCGCGCTCGAGCATGACCGCGACGACCGACTCCGGCGGCAGGCCCTGTGCGCCGAGCGCGTGGGCGACCTGGTTGGCGCGCTCGTCGAGCTGCGCGTAGGTCAGCTGCGCGCCGCCGCAAACCAGCGCGACCCGATCGGGGACCTGGCGCGCACGCCGCGCAAAGATCTCCGGGAACATGCCGTCCTCGGGCAGCGGCCGCCCGGTGGCGTTGCGCGCGGCCAGCTCGGCGCGCGCGGCCGCTTCGTCGACCAGGGCGTAGTCGGCGAGTGCCTCGCCGGCGTCGGAGGTCACGCCGCGCAGGAGGTGCACCCACAGCTCGTGGATGCGCTCGACGGTCGCGCGCGTGAACAGGTCGCTGCGATACTCCCATTCGCCCTCGACGATCGACCCCGTGGGCGATGCGGTCTCCCACATCGCGAGCAAGAGGTCGAACTTGGCGGTGTGCGACTCGTACGCGAAGTGGCGCGACTCGACGCCCGGCATCGCGACCTTGGCGCCGAACAGGTTGTGCAGCACGAACATCACCTGGAACAGCGGGCTCGCGCCGAGATCGCGATCGGGCAGCACCTCCTCGACGATCTTCTCGAACGGCACGTCCTGGTGGTCGTAGGCCTCGAGCGTGCGCTGGCGAACGTGCGCGAGCAGGTCGCGGAACGTCTGACGCTCGGACAGCTCGACGCGGAGCACCAGCGTGTTGATGAAGCAGCCGATCAGTCCCTCGAGCTCGGGGCGGCTGCGGCCGGCGATCGGCGAGCCGATCGCAACATCGCGGCTGTGCGTGACGCGGTGGAGCACCGTCGCGAGCGCCGCCAGCATCACCATGTAGAGCGTGACGCCCTCGCGCTGGCACAGCGCGTACACGGCCGACGACAGCTCGGGCCCGAACGAGAATTCGAGCTTGGCGCCGCGATGGCCCGGTCCGCGCGGGCGCGGGAAGTCGAGCGGCAGCTCGAGGTACGGGACCTCGCGGCCGAGCACGCCGCGCCAGTACGCCAGCTGCGGCGCGAGCCCCGGCCCCTCGAGCCAGCGACGCTGCCACACCGCGTGGTCGTAGGCCTGGATCGCGACCGGCGGCAGCGCCGGCTCCGCTCCTTCCAGGAATGCGGCGTAGCACGCGCCGACCTCCTGGATGAAGACACCCATCGACCAGCCGTCGCAGATCACGTGGTGCATGTTGAAGAACAGCACCCCGATTTCAGGCGCGATCCGGAACAGCGTGATGCGGAACAGCGGCAGCGCGGCGAGATCGAACGTCCGGTCGGCCTCGCGCTCGATGCGGCGGCGCGCCTCGCCCTCGGGGTCGGCCTCGCCCTGCAGATCGACGGTGTCGATCGCGAAATCGAGCCGGTCGTGGATCCGCTGGAACGGCACGCCGTCGACGGTCTCGAACGTCGTGCGAAGCGCCTCGTGGCGCGAGGTGACCGCGCGGATCGCCTGCTCGAGCCGCGCGAGGTCGACCGGCCCCTCGAGCCGGAGCGCGTAATGCACGTTGTAGCTCGGGTCATCGGGGTCGAGCTGCGCGAGGAACCAGAACCGCTGCTGCCCGAACGACAGCGGCAGGCGGCCCTCGCGCGGCGCGGGCACCAGCACGACGTGGGCACGGGCGGGCTCGGCGGCGACATGGGCCGCGAGCTCGGCGATCGTCGGGTGCTGGAACAGCGCGCGCAGCGGCAGGTCGCGCTCGAGCTGGTCGCGCAGGCGGGCGATCACCTGCGTGGCCAGCAGCGAGTGGCCGCCGAGATCGAAGAAGTTGTCATGGATGCCGACGCGTTCGACCTTGAGCACCTCGGCCCAGATCGCGGCCATCGCGCGCTCGCGCTCGTCGCGCGGGGCCACGAAGTCGTCCTCGCTGCGCAGCTGCTCGCGGGTCGGCGCGGGCAGCGCGGCGCGGTCGATCTTGCCGTTGCGCGTGACCGGGAAGCGGTCCATCACCATGAACAGCGCGGGCACCATGTAGGGCGGCAGCTGCCCGCGAAGCGCGGCGCGCAGCTCGTCGACCAGCGCGCGATCGCCGACGACCTCCGACGCAACGACGTACGCGACCAGCTCGCGGTCCGCGCCGCCGACCCCGAGCGCCAGCACGACGGTGTGCTTGACCCGCGGATGGTCGGCGAGCCGCGCCTCGATCTCCGACAGCTCGATGCGATGGCCGCGGATCTTGACCTGGTCGTCGCGGCGGCCGAGGAAGTCGATCTGCCCGTCGGCGGTGAACCGTCCGAGGTCGCCGGTGCGATAGCAGCGCGCGCCGGGGATGCCGCTGAACGGATCGGGGACGAAGCTCGCCGCGGTGAGCGCCGGTCGGCCGAGGTAGCCGCGCCCGACGGCAACGCCGGAGATGTAGAGCTCGCCCGGGACGCCGATCGGCGACGGGCCGAGCTCGGGGTCGAGCGCATGGACCGCCATGTTGCCGACCGGCTGGCCGACGGGGAGCCGATCGGCGTCGCGCGGCGCGGGCTCGTCGAGGCGGACGATCGCCACGTCATCGGAGCACTCGGTCGCGCCGTAGGTGTTGAACAGCGGGATGCGCGGGTACAGCGCGAGCCATGCGCGCTGCATCTCGGGCGGCAGGGTCTCGGCGTTCGACACCACCGCGCGCACGCGCGAGAGCTTGTCGGCGCGGCCGGCGTCGCGCTCGATGACATCGAGCAGCGCGCGCAGCATCGAGGGCACGACCTCGAGCACGGTGACGCCCTGCTCGTCGAGCGCGGGATACAGCCGCGCCGGATCGCGCGCGACCTCGTCGGGGAAGATCGCGACCTGGCCGCCGACCAGCAGCGCCGCGAGCAGCTGCCACACCGAGATGTCGAAGCACTGCGAGGCGTCCTGCAAGAGGACGTCGCCGGCCGACAGGCCGAGCGTGAGGATCTTGCTGTACAGGTGGTTCAGCATCCCCCGGTGATCGACCATCGCCCCCTTGGGCTGGCCGGTCGTTCCCGACGTGAAGATGACGTAGGCGAGGTTGCCCGGCGCGCAGCGCGGCGCGAGGTTGTCCTCGGTGTGCGACGCCCCGAGGATGTCGTCGATCACGTGCAGCGCGGGCGGCGGCTCGGTGAGCTTCGCGAGCTCGGCGATCGCGGCGCGGGCCTCGCCCTCGAGCGCGCGGCCGCACACCAGGAGGCGGCAGCCGCTCTGACGCAGGATCTGGACGTGGCGCGCGGTCGGGTGTCGCGGGTCGAGCGGCAGGTACGCACCGCCGGCCTTGAACACGGCGAGCACGGCGGTCAGAAACCCGATGCCGCGATCGTCGAGCAACGCGACCCGTTCCTCGGCGAGCACTCCGTGATTCGCCAGGAAGCGCGCCACGCGGTTGCTGCGCCGGTTGAGCTGATCGTAGGTCAGCCGCTCGGACTGACAGCGGACGGCGGTTGCGTCCGGCGTCCGGACGACCTGGGCCTCGAACACCGGAGCCAGGCCGGTCTCGATGGCGAAGTCGGCGCGGTGGCTGTTCCAGGCTGCGAGCTGGCACTGCTCGTCGTCGGGGACGATCGCCAGGCGCGTCACGCGCTCGTCGGGCGCTTCCACGAGCGCGGCGAGCAGGCGGCGGTAGTGCCCGGCGAAGCGCGCCACGGTCGCGGCGTCGAACAGCTGCGTGCTGTACTCGAACGCGGCGTGCAGCGTCCCGCCGTCCTCCCAGGTCTCGAGGAACAGATCGAACTTCGCCGCGCCGATCGCAAGCTCGAGCGGTGTCGCCGTCACGCCCGGCAGGCTCGCCTGCCACGCGCGCGTGTTCTGCAGCGCGAACACGACCTGGAACAGCGGGTTCTGCCCGGGGTCGCGATCGGGGTGGACCGCCTCGACGAGCTTCTCGAACGGCAGCTCCTGGTGGTCGTAGGCCTCGAGCGCGCGCCGGCGAACCCGGCCGAGCAGCTCGCGGAAGC
Source organism: Kofleriaceae bacterium (assembly GCA_035472155.1). GTDB lineage: Bacteria > Myxococcota_A > Polyangia > Haliangiales > Haliangiaceae > JABFXX01. The sequence goes on along the minus strand of DATIPJ010000231.1, from coordinate 5,297 downwards.
TCGGCCGCCCGGCGAGGTCGGTCCGCACCACGAGCGTGTTGACGAAGCAACCGATCAGGCCCTCGAGCTCGGGCTGCGTGCGGCCCGCGACCGGCGTGCCGACGGTGATGTCCTCGGCGCCCGAGTAGCGGTGGAGCAGCACGTTGAACGCGGCGAGCAGCACCATGAACAGCGAGGCGTCCTCGCGCTCGCACAGCGCGCGCAGCCCGGCGGCGGTGGCCGCGTCGATCGTGAACGGCACCCGCGCGCCACCGCCGCGCGTGCGCCCGGGGAGCGCCGGCCGGTCGACCGGCAGCGCGAGCGGTGGCACCGGCGCCTCGAACACGCTGCGCCAGTAGGCGAGATCGCCGTCGAGCGCGCCCGAGTCCATGCGCGCGACCTGCCACGCGGCGTGGTCGGCGGCGTGGATGCGCAGCGCGGGTGCATCGGGCGCCGCGCCGCTCGCCAGCGCGCGGTAGGCGGCGCTCAGCTCCTCGACGAACAGCGCGATCGACCAGCCGTCGACGATCAGGTGATGCAAGCAGACGCCGAGCACGTGGCGCCCGGCGGCGATCCGCGCCAGCTGCACGCGGACCAGCGGGCGCGACAGATCGAACGGCGCCTGTGCCTCGGCCTCCAGCCGGCGCGCGGCCACCGCGAGCGGCGCGGGCTCGCCGGTGACGTCGAACCGCGCGATCGCGACCGGGCCCACGTCATGGACAACCTGGTACGGAACACCGCGGTCGTCGTGGAAGCTGGTCCGCAGGCTCTCGTGCCGTGCGACCACCGCCGCGACGCTGCGTTCGAGGACGCCGACGTCGAGCGCCCCGTCGAGCACGAGCGCGCCGTGCACGTGATACGCCGGGTTGCCGGGCTCGAGCTGATGCAGGAACCACAGGCGACGCTGCGCGTACGACAGCGGCAGCCGGCCGTCGCGCGAGACCCGCGGAATCGCGCGTTCGGGCCCGCACGGCGCGAGCGCGCGGATCGCATCGGCGAACGTTTCCACGGTGGAAAACGAGAACAGCTGGCGCAGCGGCACGCCGCGGTGGATGCGCTCGCGCACGCGCGAGATGACCTGCGCGGCGAGCAGCGAGTGGCCACCGAGCGCGAAGAAGTCGCTGTGCGCTCCGACCTGAGCGACGCCGAGGACCTCTTGCCAGATCGCGGCGATCTGGCGCTCGAGCTCGTCGCGCGGCGGGACGTACACCTCCTCGGTGACCTCGATCTCGGCCGCGCGCGCACGCAGCGCCTTCGTATCGACCTTGCCGACCGCGGTCAGCGGCAGCGCATCGAGCTCGACGAGGATGCGCGGCACCATGTACGGCGGCAGCACCCCGCCGAGCGCTCGCCGGAGCGCCTCGTGCGACAGCGGATCGGCTGCGGGCACCACGAAGGCGACGAGGCGGCGATCGCTTCCCTCGCCCAGCGCGAGCACCGCCGCATCGCGCACGCCGGGGGCCGCGCGCAGATGCGCCTCGATGTCACCGAGCTCGATGCGCGCGCCGCGCAGCTTGATCTGACCGTCGCGGCGGCCGAGGAACTCGAGCTCGCCGTCGGCGCGCCAGCGCGCGATGTCGCCGGTGCGATACAGCCGCGCCCCGGGCTCGGCGCTGAATGGATCCGGGGTGAAGCGCTCGGCGGTCCAGCCCGGTCGGCGGGCATAGCCGCGCGCGACGCCGATGCCGCCGATGCACAGCTCGCCCGGCACGCCGATCGGCGCGAGCTGCATGTGCGCGTCGAGCACGTAGGCCGCGCTGCCCGGCCGCGGCCGGCCGATCGGCAGCCGGGTCTCCTCGGGCGGAGGCGGCTCGCCGACGTCGTACACCGTCGTGACATCGGTCGCCTCCGAGGGCCCGTAGGCATTCACCAGCGGGATCTCGGGGAACCGCGCGAGCCAGCGGCGCGCCAGCTCGACGGGCAGCACGTCGCCGCCCACCACCACGCGGCGAAGGCTCGCCGGTGCGGGCTGCGATCGCGCGGCGACCAGCAGCGCCTCGAGCACCGCCGGCACGACGTCGATCATGGTGATCTGCTGCTCGCACAGCGCGCGGTACAGCCGATCCGGATCCCCGGCCTCGTCATCGGGGACGATGTGGACCTCGGCGCCGGCGGTGAGCGGCGCGAGGAACTGCCAGATCGTGGCGTCGAAGTTGTGCGGCGCGTGCTGCGCGATCCGATCGCCGGGGGTCAGCGCGAGCTGGCGCGCGAACGCCTGCAGGTGATGGCCGAGGCTTCGGCGCTGCACCAGTGCGCCCTTGGGCACGCCGGTCGTGCCCGAGGTGAAGATCGCGTAGGCCACGCTGTTGCCACGAACGCTCTCGATCCAGGTCGCGTCGTCGATCTCGGCCGCGTCGTCGGTCGCGTCCTCCGGCGTCTCGATCGCGGTCTCGTCGATCGTCTCGTCGATCGCGACCAGATGCGCGGTCGAACGTGCCGCGTCGAGCGCCTCGCGTGCGGCGGCGGCGAAGGCCGCGGTCGCCACCACGGCGCAGGGCTGGATCTCTTCGATCATGCGAGCGCGGCGCGCGCTCGGTTGCTGCGGATCGAGCACGAGCCAGGCACCGCCTGCCTTGAGCACGCCGAGCACCGAGGCCAGATATGCGATGCCGCGCTCCATGACGATGGCCACCACCCGATCCGGCCCGACGCCCGAGGCGCGCAGCCGGCGAGCGATCCGATCGGCGCGATCGGCGAGCGCGCGGTAGGTCAGCACCGTTGCGCCGCAGCGCACCGCGGTCACCTCGGGCGTGCGGGCAACCTGTGCTTCGAATGCAGAAATGACGTCGGGCGCGGGCGCATCGGCCGGCGGACAGCTCGCCGCCAGGATGCGCGCCTGCTCGCCGGCGGGCAGCAGCGGCAACCGCGCGATCTCGACGTCCGGATCCCGGACGATCGCATCGAGCAGCACCTGGTAGTGGGCGAGCATGCGGTCGACGGTGTCTGGGTCGAACCGGTCGGCGCGGCACTCGAGCGTGGCGATCAGACCGCCCGCCACCTCGGTCACCGCGAGATCGAGATCGAACCGCGCGGTCTGGCTCGGCGTGATCAGCTGGCGCAGCGCGATGCCGCCCGGGCCCTCGTGCTCGAGCAGCCGGTTGACCGTGAACATCACCGAGAACAGCGGCGCGCGTCCGCCGCCGGGCCCCGCGCCGCGTGCGGCGACGATCTCGCCGAGCGGCACGTCCTGATGATCGAGGGCCTCGAGCACGCGGCGGCGGGTGCGCGCGACCACCTGCGCGAAGGTCGGCCGGTCGGACAGGTCCGCCCGCAGGACCAGCGTGTCTGCGAAGAAGCCGATGACCGGCTCGAGCTCGCGGCGCGACCGCCCGGCGACCGGCGTGCCGATCACGAGGTCGGTCTGGCCCGAGTAGCGGTGGAGCAAGACCTCGAACGCCGACAGCAGCACGGTGAACAGCGTGGTGCCGCTCCGCTCGGCCAGCGCCCGGAGCGCGCGTGCCGCGTCGCCGGACAGCGCCAGCGAGCGCGAGATGCCGTCGGTGCGCTCGACCGCAGGCCGCGGGCGGTCGGCGGGCAGCTCGGTCACCGGCAGCTCGCCATCGAGTTGCTCGAGCCAGTACGCCAGCGAGCGCGCGTGCTCCGGGGAGCCGGAGAACCGGCGCTGGCGCGTGACGTAGTCTGCGTAGCGCACCGGGAGCGCGGGCAATGCGCCCGGCTGACCGCCGAGCAGCAGCGCCAGCTCTTGCATCAGGAGTGACAGCGACGCGCCATCGGCAACGATGTGATGGATCCCGAGGACGAGCGCGCGGCGCTGACCGCCAAACTCGACGAGCGTGACCCGCACGAGCGGCCCGCGGCCGAGATCGAACGGCGTGCGCTCCTCGTCGGCCACGCGCGCGCGCAGCCACGGCTCGCGCTCGGCCTCGGGGACGCTCGACGCATCCATCACCGGCACGGCGATGGCCATGTCCGTCACCACGCGCTGGTACGGCACGCCGCCGTCCTCGCCGAACACCGTACGCAGCGACTCGTGGCGCGAGGCGATCTCGGCGACGCAGCGCTCGACATCGTCGGCGGTCACCGGCCCGCTCAGCCACGCGGCGCCGGCGATGTGATAGGCCGTGCTCGCCGGGTCGAGCTGATGGAGGAACCACAGCCGCTCCTGCCCGAACGAGAGCGCCCGATCGCGCGGTTCGGCGCGGTCTGCGCCATCGCCCGCGGCATCATCGGCCACGGCATCGTCGGGCGTCACCTCCGGCGCAGACTGGATCCGCTGCACGACCTCGTCGGCCAGGGCACCCACCGAGCCGCCCGAGAGCAGCAGCGTCGGCGGCAGCTCCACGCCGAGCTCGGCCTGGATCAGGTTGCGAAGCTCCATCGCGCGCAGCGAGTCGAGCCCGTACGACGACAGCGAGGCGTCGCGCGCCACCGACAGGAAGCCGACCTGGAACAGGCGGGCGACGAGGCTCTTCACCGCGCCATCGACCAGCTCGTGGGCCTGGGCCGGTGGCAGGGTCTGGAGGACGCGGATCAGCTGTGAGGATTCGGTGTTCATCGAGGAACCTCTGGTCATGCGGCGTTCGCCGTCGAGCGATCGAGACCTGCATGCAGCACGTCCGCGACCGTGGCGACGACCTGGTCGATGTGGGAGCACGCGATGCCCGCGTGGGTCACCGCGCGAATGCGGCCGTGGCCCAGCTCGCCCATGCGCACGCCGCGCTGTTGCAGCGCGTGCAGGAACGATCGCCAGGTGAACCGCTCGTCGGTGACGCGGAAGAACACGAGGTTGGTCTGCACGGTCTCGGGTGCGGTCGCCGGATCGAGCGCGATGCCCGGCAGCTCGGCGAGCCCGCGGGCCAGCCGGCGCGCGGTGGCGTGGTCGTCGGCCAGCCGACCGACCATCTGCTCGAGCGCGACCACGCCCGCAGCGGCGACGATGCCCGCCTGGCGCATCCCGCCGCCCAGCATCTTGCGCACGCGTCGCGCCCGGCGGATGAACCGCACGGTTCCCGCGAGCATCGAGCCGACCGGCGCCGACAGACCCTTCGACAGGCAGAACTGCACCGAATCGGCGTGGCGCGCGATCCGGGCCACCGGCACGGCGAGCGCGCAGGCGGCGTTGAACAGCCGCGCGCCGTCGAGGTGGACCGGCAGCCGGCTCAGCGCCGCGAACCGCGCGACCTCGTCGAGGTATGCGAGCGGCAGCACCGTGCCGCCGCAGCGGTTGTGGCTGTTCTCGAGGCAGATCACGCCCGCGGGCGCGCACTGATCGTCGTCGGGATCGCGGATCGCCGCGTTCAGATCGGCCAGCGCGAGCCGGCCGTCGCGCTGGGTCGGCACGGGGTGCAGCACGAGCC
>DATIPJ010000230.1:0-6571 GCA_035472155.1 Kofleriaceae bacterium | reverse complement strand
CGCGGGCTCCGCGACGCCCGAGACGTAGCGGACGGCGCGCGTCAACCAGAGGTCGCCGGCGGACGCGCCACCGGCGAGGACGGCGGTGGTGAACGACTCCGCGGAGCCGATCGCGATCGTGCGCTGGCTGCTGCCGATCGCCGCCAGCGCGACCGGGCCTGCAAGGTCGTCGGGGTCCTTCGCCGGCGGGTCGACGAGGTCGCGCTCGCCCCAGCTCGCTGAGGTCGCGACGATGAGCGGCCTCGCGCCTCCGAGGGCGACCACCGCGCGCGGCTGTATCCACAGGGTTGGCCGTGTCTTCGCGAAGCCGGCGTTGATGGAATGCTCGGCGTAGCCATCGACCACATAGAGAGCGTTCTGTACCTCGCGGACACCCAGCGATGGATCGACGGCGATCGCGGGCGGAAGGCCAAGCCCGTCCTCGGCGAGCACGCCTTCGAGGCCCGTCGGCGGCACCGTCCTGTTCGCCGAAGCGTCAACGGCGACGGTCGGCCCACCCGCGATGACGAGCAGGCCACCTCCGCGCGCGAGCGCAGGCATCGACCCGCCCGCTGCCGACCCGCCCGCTGCCGACCCGCCCGCTGCCGACCCGCCCGCTGCCGACCCGCCCGCTGCCGACAAAGCCGGGTCGATTTGCTGGCTGCGCGTGAAGCGCTGGATCGCGAGCGCCTCGTCGGCGGAAAACGGCGTCGATGGTCCGGGGACCAGAACGACGGTGCAGCGCGCGGGGATCGCAGGAAGCACATCGATCGACTCGACGGTCGCGCCGTCGGCGCGCAAGCGCTGCGCGACCGCGGACCAGTCATGGCCCGAGGAGGCGGGGTCGAGCCCAAGCTCGCCGTGGCCGCGCGTCGCGCAGACGGTGAGCGGCCGCGTCGCAGAGAGCGCGGCGAGTGCGCCTGCCAGCGCCTGCTCGATCGCGAGCCGCTCGACGGTGGGCGCGCCGTCGGGGCCGCGGTCGATCGCGGCGAACGCGAGCAGATCGACCACGCGCCGCTTGCCGCCGAGCTCGACGACGATGGCCCCGCCCGAGGCCAGGTCGCCGGGCTGGAGGCCGGCCGCGCGCGCGATGGCGGTCAGCCCGCCGGGGGCGCTGGCTGGGTCGACGCGCCGCACGGTCAGGCTCGGTGCGACGTCGGCCAGCCGCGCAGCGACGCGCGCGACCTCGTCGTAGACCGGCTCGAGGGCGCCCAGGGTCGGCTGGACGATCGTGAGCGCCGCGGGCCCGGGCAGCTCGGCAAGCACGGCGCGGGTCTGCGGGTCGAGCGAGCTCCGGCGCGCGGCGCTGAGGTCGAGACCCGCAGGGTGGCGCGACGCAAGGGCGCCGGCGAGAACAGCGATCGCCGCGAGCGCGAGCGTGCCCAGCACGCGGATGCGCAGCTCGCGCGCCCGCCGACGGCCCGCGCAGGCCAGCGTGATCGCAAGTGCGAGACCGACGACGGCGAGGCCCACCAGCACGGCGAGCGAGCGCACGCTGACGTGGCCGCGCGCGAAGTCTGTGGCGATCGTGCGCAGGGAGATCGCGTCGAGGCCGACCGCGAGCGACGGGTGATCGACCGCGACATCGGGCCACAGCGCGGGCAGCTCGCCGACGAGGAACAACCCGATCAGCCAGGCGAACCCGAGCGCGCCGGCCGCGAGCACCGACGCAGTGGCCGCGCTCGCCGCAACCGCCCACGCGAGGAGCGCAGCGCCCAGCACGATCGCGCCGACATAGCCGACGACGATCGCAGGCAGGTCCCACCCGCCGGCATCGCTGCGGTAGAGCGCGACCACGCCAAGGTACGCAAGCGTCGGCAACCAGACGACCGCATACACCGTCACAGCCGCGAGCCACTTGCCCGTGACGGCGGCGCCCTCGCTGACCCCGGCCGTCAGCAGCGCCTCCCAGCCGCCGCTGCGCTTGTCCTCGGCGATCGCGCGCATCCCGAGCAGCGTGAGCACGACCAGCGCGAGCACCCACGTCAGCAACGTCCCTGCCAGCTGTCCCTCGAGCAGCGCGCCCAGCGGCGCCGGCCGTCGCGGATCCGACAGCGCGCCGACCAGCCCGGCGAACGCGATGCCCTGCACGACCAGAAACAGCCCGCCCACGAGATACACAATGGGCGCGCGCAGCATCACGGCAAGCTCGCGCCGCCACACCCAGTACACCGTCCTCATGCAGCGACCTCGCACGCGCTCCCTGGACGAGCGTCAACGCGCGCGCGAGGCGATGGAGGCCTACGGCGAGCGGTAGCTTCCACGGCCGTTGTCTGCGAGGCACAGGTAGTTGAGTGTTGGGTCGCTGGGTAATGCGTGATCCGGTGGCGCGCTGTCACCCGCGAGACGAGGCCTACCATCGCCGGTAGCGCGCGTGTTCGCGCTCTCCCCAGCCCGCGCGCCCCGCCGATCACGCGGCGGCCTCCTCGCCGAGCAGCTGCACCACCGCGGCCTCGAGGCGCTCGACGCCGGCCGCGCGGCACAGGGCGCTCGGCGTGTCGTTGGCGACCAGCTTACCGTCGCGCAACACAGCGACCCGGGTGGCGAGCGCTTCAAGGTCGGCCACCGCGTGACTCGAGACCAGCACGGCGCGCTCGCGCGCTGCGGCGGTCAGGTGGTCGCGCAGCTGGCGGACCTGGATCGGGTCCATGCCGCTCGTGGGCTCATCGAGGATCAAGAGCGGCGGGTCGCCGAGCAGCGCATCCGCCAGGCCCACGCGCTGGCGGAAGCCCTTGGAGAGGGTGGCGATCCGCTGGCGCCGTACATCGGCGAGCCCGGCGAGGGCGACCGCGCGCTCGAGGCCCGCGGCGGCGACGCGCTTGAGCCGCGCGCGCAGCGCCAGGTGCTCGCCCACCGTGAGCTCGCTCGGCGCCGGGGCGTGCTCCGGCAGGTACCCCAGCCGGGCCTGGGCGCGCGCCCGCGCCGCGGACATGGCGATGCCGTCGACGATGACCTCGCCCGCGTCGGCGTCGAGGAAGCCCGTGGCGACGCGCAGGAGCGTGGTCTTGCCCGCGCCGTTGCGCCCGACGAGGAGGACCGCCTCACCCGCGCCGACGTCGAGCGAGACCCCGGCCACGGCGCGCCGGCTCCCGAACGCTCGTTCGATGCCGCGCAGCGCGAGCATCACTCGCCGTCGTGGGCTCGCGTCCCCGGCGACACCGGGATGCGGATCACGAACGTGGTGCCCGTCGGCCCGGTCTCGGGATGGATCGTGCCGCGGTGGTCGTCGATGATCCGCTTGACGATGGCCAGGCCCAGGCCCGTGCCGCCCTTGCGCCCGGTGGCGAACAGCTCGAACAGCCGCGCGCGCACCTGCGCCGGAATGCCCGGCCCGGTGTCCTTGATGGTCCACACCAGATCGTCGCCCTGGCGATCGATGAGCACGCGCAGGTGCCCGCCGTCGGGCATCGCCTCGATCGCGTTGCTGGTCAGGTTGTGAAACACGCGCATCAGCTTCTGCTCGTCGAAGTACGCGATCCCGTCGTAGCGCGCTTCGACCTCGAAGTCGATGCCGCGGCCCTGCACCGCCGCCCCCAGCTGCGTCGAGAGCTCCTCGGCAAAGCGATTGATGTAGACCTTGCGGATCACGAGGTCGGTATCGCCGCGCGCGAATGCGAGAACCTCGCGCGTCATGCCCGACATCAGGTCGAACTGGCGCTGGATCTGCTCGACGTACTTCTCGCGCTGCTCCGCGTCGTCCATCGAAGCCATCAGCTGCGCGTAGCCCGAGATGATGGTCATCGGCGTCTTGAGGTCGTGGAGCAGGCCGGCGAGCATGCGGCCGATCGACGCCAGGCGATCGCGGTTGCTCTGCTCGCTGCGCCGCCGCGCCAGGCTGATCGCGTTGGCGGTCTGCGCGGCGATCAGCACGAGCAGCTTGAGGTCGTCGTTGTTCCACGGCCCGTCGCCTTCGCGCGACGCCTTGCGCTGATCGATGATCTCGATGCCGCCGATGACGTCCTCGCCCTCGATCAGCGGCGCGACCATCAGGTGCTGGGGCCGCACGCCGATCTCGCTCGCGATCTCGCTCGCGTGGCGCGGATCCTGGCTCGGCTCGTCGACGACGAGCGGCGTGCGATGCTTGATCGACCATCCGAGCAGGCCCGTGCCGTGCGGCAGCGTGCGCTCGATGAGGCGCGGCGCCGCCGGCCCCTGCACCGTGCGGAACCGGAGCACACCGTCGGCCTCGCACAGCGCGATCGACCCGGCGCCGCCGCCGAGCACGGTGATCGCCTGCGCCAGGATGCGCGACAAGAGGTCATCGAGGTCGAGCGCCGCCGACAGCTCCTTCTCGACCTCGTACAGCGCATTGAGCTCGCGCGTGCGGCGCTCGAGGTCGCGGCGCGCGCGCGACAGCTCCTGGTTCTGCTGGACCACCGAGTGATAGAGCCGCGCGTTCTCGATCGCGATCGCAGCCTGGCTGGCCAGCGCCAGCAGCAGCTCCTCGTCGCCGTGCGTGAACGGGCCGTCCTGCTTGTTGAGCACCTGCAGCACGCCGACCAGCCCGCCCAGCGCGCCGAGCATCGGCACGGTCAGGATCGACCGCGTGCGATAGCCGCTCTTGTGATCGACCGCGGGCTGAAACCGCGTGTCGGCGTACGCGTCCGGGATGTTCACGATCTCGCGGGTCTTGGCGACCCAGCCCGCGATGCCCTCGCCGACGTCGAGCCGGATCCGCGCGCCGCCCTGCGAGACCTTCGACCACAGCTGCTTGCCGTCGTCGGTGAGCACGAACAGCGTCGAGCGGTCGGCCTCCATCAGCTCGGTGACCTTGTGGACGATCAGCTCGAGCAGCGTGTCGAGATCGCCAGACCCCGACAGCGCGCGGCTGACCTCCTGGACCAGCGCGACCTTCTTCTGCTCGCGCAGCAGGTCGGCCTCGAGCAAGCGCAGGGGATCTTGCGCGCTCGCTTGCGCCAGTCCCGTGCTGTCCGACATGCCTCACATCGTACAGCAACGCTTGTAAATCCTCACTCGGCGGCTGTGTCGTACTGCATCGCGCCGAACACATTGCCGTCGGGGTCGGCAAAGAACATCAGCGTGCCGACGCCGACGATCACCGAGCGCTCGAGCACGACCTTGCCGCCCGCCGCCTTGACCGCCTTCTCGGCGGCATCGATCGACGCCACCGCGAACGTGCACTCGAAGCCCACCGTGCGGTGGCCCTTGACCAGCTCGCGGCGGCCCTGCAGCGCGCCGAACACGGGCGAGCCCTTGGCCTCGATCTGATAGAAGCCGGGTGGGCCCCATGCGGCGAACTTCCAGCCGAAGACCTTCGAATAAAACGCGCGCGACTTCTCGACGTCGTCGGCGTTGATCGCAAAGTGAGCCACCGTGTTGGGAGGGAAGTCCATGTCGAGCAGCCTACGCGCACGCGCCGTGGCGCACTTGCGCTAGAATGCCAAACATTGACGAAAACACGTCAACCGCTCGATGGCCCGGTCTGGGTGCGTACCTATCCGGTCACGTTTCTTCACGACGTCACCGAGGCCGACCACGATCACGCCTGGCATCAGCTCACGTTCGCCACGCGCGGTCACCTCGAGGTCATCACCGACGATGCGCGCCACATCGTGCCCGCCGATCGCGCCGTCTGGGTGCCCGCCGGTACGCCGCACACCGAGGTCATGCGCGCGCCGATCTCGATGCGCTCGATCTACATCTCGCGGCTGGCGCTGCCGCGGGGCCCTCACCCCGGCCGCACCGCGCCCGATCGCGTGCGCACGATCCGCGTCGCGCCGCTCCTGCGCGAGCTGATCCTCCACATCTCGCGCATCGGGGCGCTCGACCGCCGCAAGCCCGAGCAGGCCCGCCTGGTCGGCGTGTTGCTCGATCAGCTCGCCGCCGCACCCGACGAGGGCCTCGCCCTCCGCTCGCCCCGCGATCCGCGCGCCCGACGGCTCGCCGAGCTCATCATGCGCGAGCTCGGCGGCCCGCCGATGAGCGACGACGCGCATGCCAGCGCCGGTGCGCGCGGCGTGACCTCGATCGGAGCGCTCGCGCGCAAGGCCGGGGCCAGCCTGCGCACGCTCGAGCGCTGCTTCGTTGCCGAGACCGGCGCTTCGGTCGGCGAGTGGCGGCGACGCGTGCGCCTGTTTCACGCGCTTCGCCTCCTCGAGGGCGGCGTTCCCGTGACCGCCGTCGCGCTCGACGTCGGGTACGCCAGCACGAGCGCGTTCAGCCACGCCTTCGCGCGCCAGTTCGGCCAGCCGCCGAGCCGCCGGGTTCAGCCGCGCTGACCGTCACAGCAGCAAGCGAACGATATCCAGGCGCGACTCGGCGCCGATCTTCTCGAGGAGGTTGTGCTGATGAAACCGGGCGGTGCGCGGCGTGATCTGCAGCGCCGTCCCGATCTCGGCGTAGTTGCGCCCGAGCAGCAAGAGCTGCAGCACCTCGTGCTCGCGCGGCGACAGCGCCGCCGACCGGGCCAGCAGGGCGATGCGCTGCTCGAGCGTCCCCTCCGGCTCGACGGCGCCCGGCGGCGCCTCCGAGGCGGGCGCGCTTGCGTCGAGGCGCGCCAGTGGAGCCGTCGCTTCTGCGCGCACGGTGCGCGGCACGGCGTCCGTTCTGGCGCTGCGAGCGTGGCCCTCGC
>DATIPJ010000229.1:0-6871 GCA_035472155.1 Kofleriaceae bacterium | reverse complement strand
GGCGACGCGGATCGGTTCGTCGACGTCGAGGCCACGCCGGTGGTGGTTGGCGACCGGGGGTACGCGTCGTCGTCGTCGGGCGGCGTCTACGCGCTCGACAAGTCCACGGGCCTGGTGCGCTGGCGCGTTCCGTTCTGGGATGTCGCGCAGCCGAGCGCCACCGGCAATGTCGGTGGCATCGCGACCGACGGCAAGACGCTCTACGTCAGCGTGGCCGACCTGGGGACGTACGCGATCGATCTCGCCGGCAACGTGCTGTGGCGGGTCGGCGCCAAGGATGGCGGCGAGCCCGCGGCGCCGGTGGTGTGGAACGAGCTCCTGCTCTACGCGCTCGCGCACGACGGGCTGTTCATCGCCGACCGCCGCACCGGCGAGACGCTGCAGTACTTCGATCCCGGCGACGGCATCTCCGGATCGCCGACGGTCACCGGCGATGGCCGGCTGTTCGTGATGTCGAACCGCGGCATCCTGTACGCCTTCGATCTCGACTAGAGGGCGTCGACGAACGGCGGGCCGGGGCGGGCGATCAGGTAGCCCTGGAGGAGATCGCAGCCGAGGTCGACGAGCACCTCAGCTTCGGCCTCGGTCTCGACGCCCTCGCCGATGACCTGGGTGCCTTGCTCGCGGCAGAGCTGGGTCACCGAGCCGATCAGGCGCTGCTTCATCTTGTGCTTGTCGACGTCGCGCACGAGCGACATGTCGAGCTTGACGAAGTCGGTGTCGAGCGGCGTGAAGGTGCCCATGCGCGCGTGGCCGCCGCCGAGGTCGTCGATCGCGATGTGATAGCCGAGCTCGCGCAGCTCCGCGACGCGATAGCGCAAATCGAGCTGGCCCTCGAGCGACGTGCGCTCCGTGATCTCGAGCACGACGCGCGAGGCGACCTTCGACAGCGGCGAGAACGGCGAGAGCAGCTGCTTGTCGAACAGATCGTGGAGGTGGAGGTTGACGAAGATCAGGCCGCGCTCGACCGGCGAGCTCGCGATCACGCGCGCGGCGTGCGCGCGGACGCCGCGGCCGAGGGCAGCCAGCCGCTCGAGCCGCTCGGCGGCGTCGAGGATCGCGCCGGGATGCGGCAGCGACTTGTCGTCGGAGCGCAGCAGCGCCTCGTAGCCGAACCGCGCGCGCGAGCTCGCGTGCACGATCGGCTGGAAGTGCAGGCGCAGCGTCGCGAGGCAGCGATCGAGCTTGCCTTCGAGCTCGCGCAGCGCCAGCGCGGCCTGGCTCGTGGCGTCGAACCGCGCGAGCGCCAAAGGATCCGTGCCGGCCGCAAACTCGTAGGACTCGGGATCCGCGCTGCGGGGCGTGGTGAGCAGCGGAGGCAACGTCGGCGTGTGCTGCAGGCCCGGGCGCCGCTCGTTGGACACGACGGCACTGTACACTGAATCACTCGATCGAACCAATCCATGCTGACGATCGAGCGCACGATTCACACTCCGCAGATGTGCGCGAGCAACGCAGATCAGCAGAGCCGGCGCAGGTGCTCGCGGAACTCGGACACCACGTGCGACGCCGGGTGTCGGTCGAGCTCGCCGTGCATGAGGTCATCGACGATCGGCAGATCGATGACCAGGCGATACAGCATCAAGCACGCGCGCGTCGACAAAGGTACGAAGCGCGCCTCGCCAGTGAGAACGACGTTGGAATCCGCGGATGCGGTCCACGTCACGAAGCGCACCGTCGGATCGTACGTGTACTCGAGCGTATAGCTCAGCGAGCCACGTTCGAGCTTACGGGTGAATGCGATCTTGTGTGGGCGTCCGTCGGGGTAGCGTGTGACGACGCGGGCGACCTGAATGATCGGCAGCCACCGCGAGAGCTCGGCTGTATCGACGAAGATCTCGTATGCGGCACCCGCTGCGACTCCGAGCGTCGTCGAGACTTCGCTCGCGAGGGGTGCGTCGGGAGGTGCGGCATACGCCAGGGCGGGGGGCATGAAACAGTCCTTTCGACTGGCGCCCTGGAGCAACCCGAATACCAGCCAATGGTGACCACCTTCCGCCTAGTTGAACGCAGGAGTGTGAACAAATCGACGGCTGGTCGGCTAGCCACGGCGAGCTGTCTGTCCGTCGCGGGCGTTGGGTGCACGGCGCGATCGCCGACTCGAGTCGTCGGTCATGTCGACGGCGGTTGACAGCGCGGGCACGACCACGTCCAGCGCGGAGGATCGCCGAGCTGGTAGCACGCGATCGCCGTTCCGCAGCGCGGGCACGGCTGTCCGGTGCGGCTATACACCGCGTGTGGCGCAGCGTTTCGCGCTGCCGCGTTTTGCGGCGTAACGCCGGCGCGCCCGCGCGGCTCTGGCGATCCCGCCGCGACGCTGCTCTTCATGCGCTCGTGCGCGGCGGCATAGATCGCCTCGAGCGTGGCGGGCGTGAGCTGCGCAACGCGAGCGCGCGGATCGACACCCGCGGCGAACAGCGACTCCGATTTATAGATGTTGCCGATTCCCGCCACGATGCGCTGATCGAGCAGGACGTCGGCGACCATGCGGGCGCCGTGCTCGGCGGCGCGCGTCGCGGCGGCGCGGGGATCGAAGTCATCGGCCAGCACGTCGGGCCCGAGCGCGGCGACCGCGCTGCCGTGCAGCGGTTTGCGGCGGTGCGAGACCTCGATCGTGGGCGCGCCGATCCACACGTAGACCCCATCGTCGGTGGTGAGCGCGAGGCTGGCGCGCCCCGGCGACATCCGGGCGAGCAGCGCCTCGCCGGTGGCGCGGTCGTAGGCGCGGAACCGGCCGTTCATGCCCAGGTGGGCGCGCAGGTACGCGCCGCTGTCGAGCTCGATCACGAGGTGCTTGCCGTGCGCGGCGACGCTCGTGACCGTGGCGCCGGCGACATTGCGGATCAGCCCCTGCGTGGTGACGCGCTCGAGCCGCTTGCCGGTCAGGCGCGGCGCGAGCGACGCGGCGATGCGATGAATCGTGTCGCCCTCGGGCATGGCGGGTCTCCCCGCAAGGCTACTTCGGCGCAGGGGCTGGCGCAGCCGGCGCCGGCGCAGGCGCAGGCGCGGCGGGCGCGGGGGCAGCCGCGGGCGCGGCGGGCCGCTTGTAGGCTGGCGCGTGCTCGCCGAGCACGCTGGTCGCGCGCCATGCCTCGGGGAGGATGTCGTCGAACTTGCTCAGGTACCAGGCGCCGAACAGCCCTGCGAGGACGAGGATGATCACGTAGAGCCGCCACGGCGTGCGCTTGTCGGCGAACGGATCGTCGAGTGAGCGCTTCGAGCCCGGAGGCAGCCGCGGCAGCTCGGTCATCGCGGCGCCGAACGCGACGTTGATCCGGGTGCGGCCGTTGATCGCCCACCCGTTGGCCTCGAGGACCGGCCCGAGGTTGCGGCGGCGCAGCTTGAGCCACGCGAGCAGCATTGACGGCCCGGAGATCATCAGCAGCAGCGCGAGGATGCCGAGCGGCAGCCACTTGCCGAGCCCGAACAGGTTGCCCAGCAGGACGCCGACCAGGGTGCCGATGCCGCCGATCGCCACGCCGATCGCCGCGACGGTGCCGAGGTCGATCTTGGTCGGCTTGGGGGCAGCCGTGGGCTGCGGTGGCGGGGCACCCGCCTCGGCGAGCGCCTTCTCATCGACCGAGCCGATGTGGCTGCCGGTGGACTCCATCAGCGACGCCGATCGGGTCTCCGAGGCCGCCGCGCGCTTGGCGACCGTGTCCTCGATCGTCTTGACCAGCTTCTTGTACGGCGACCAGAACGCGGCGCGGATGCTGATCGGGTTGGCGACCACCTTGGTGATCGTGGCGTCCCAGTCGTTGCCGGCGCGATCGTAGAAGATGCCGTTGCGCCCGGCGAACACGCTGTCGACGTCGCCGTTGGTGAGCGCGGCGACGATCTGCCGGGTCTCGCCCTGGCGCGTCAGATCGCAGTACGCGAGGAACATGTCGCTCGCGCCGATCTGCGCGCCGTGCTTGGCGGCGTCGCTGACCGTGACGCACAGGCGCAGCGCGCGCGCGTCGAGGTACAGCGTGCCGGTCTGGAACACGCCGTCCTGGCGCGCATAGAAATCGGAGAAGTTGACGAAGTTGCGCAGGATGCGGCCGAAGTCGCGCTGCATGTGCACCGCCTTGGTGACCGCGCTGATCTGCGCGTACTCGTCGCCGAGCGCGCTGTCGGCGGCGATCAGCTGGTCGAGCTGCTTGCGCAGATCAGGGCCGGCGAGCCGCGCGATCCAGTCCTCGTCGAGCTCGTTGACCTTGGTCGCGGGGCGGCGATCGAGCCAGGCCTGGTGGGGCGCCAGCGCCGCGGTGATCGCGGCCAGGTCGTCGGGCGTGAAGTGCTCGCGCGCGCCCAGGATCGGCGTGACGACGTCGCGGACGAACGCGTCGATCCGCGCGCGCCACGCCGGGTTGATCGAACCGACGGTGCCGCCGAGCGGCAGGCGCGCGGCCGGCGCGATCGTGGCGAGCGGCAGCTGGGCGAGCTGCTCGTCGCTCTCCGACAGCATGCGGGCTCCGAGCGCGACGAGCTCCGGCTCCTGACCGGCGAGCGCTGTGGCGCCGCGCGCATCGAACGCCGCGACCCGGCAGCGCGTGAAGTAGTCCTCGATCTTGGCGCGCACGGCGGCCAGTGCCTCGGAGGCGGCGCCGGTCGCCGGCCCGGGCGGCCCGAGCGCGACCACCGCGGCCGCCTTGCCTTCGGCGAGCCAGCCCGCGCGCGTGTCGACGTCGGTGAAGAACGCCTGGGCGAGCGCGGTGTCGATGCCGGGCTTGCCGCTGCGGTCGGTGACGCTGCCGACGCGCGCGATCGCGTCCTCGATCACCTTGCGCAGTTCGGCGTCCTCGGTCGATGCCGGGATCACGATGCCGTCGCCGTTGAGCACGGTGTCGGCGAACGCCTTGGTGACCGCGGCGCTGTCCTCGACGGTGATCGCCTTGGCGTCGGGCTTGCCGAGGTCGCTGAGCATGCGCCGCGCGGCGGCCACGACCTTCTCGTCGGCGAGCGCGGACAGCGCGACCTCGTCCTTGCGCACGAGCAGGTCGCCCGGCTGCTTGAACGTGGCCTTGGCCCACGCGACCGCGCTCAGAACGTCCTGCACGCGGATCCGGTTATCGTGGTCGTGGTCGAGCAGGGTCAGCGTCTCGGGCGCGATGTCGAGCCCGCGGACCGGCATCGCCAGCGCGACCCAGAGTTTCTGATCCAGCTCGGACAGCGCGAGCATGTCGGCGCCGTCTCGCAAGCTCACCTGATCCACCCCACCTGCGCGAAAGAAATGGAAGCGATGTGCCATGGCGACCCCCGGGCCGAGTAGACGCGAGTGGGTGCGCCCAACACCAGGCCCCGGGCGTGCGCCGTGGACGCATTTTAGCGTCAGCGTTCGTCTTACACGCCCGGCGGAATGCCGTTCGACCCGCGCCGTGCCGCTAGACCAGGCCGTTCTGGATCGCGTAGCGGGTGAGCTCTGCGTTGGTGGTCATCCCCATCTTGTCGAGCAGCCGGGCGCGGTAGGTGCTCACCGTCTTCACGCTGAGGTGAATCCGGTCTGCGATCTCGCTGACGCTCTCGCCGGACGCGATCCCGCGCATGACCTCAAACTCGCGATCCGACAGCCGATCGTGCGGGGCGCCCGCGTCGCCGCCGGCCGCCACCGCGAGTCGCTCGGCAACGGCCTCACTGATGTAGCGCCCGCCGCGCACGATGCGCTCGAATGCGCTGATCAGCTGCTCCGACGCCGCAGATTTTGTCAGATAGCCGGCAGCGCCTGCGCGCAGCGCGCGCACCGCAAACTGCTCCTCCCCGTGCAGGCTCATGATCAGCACCGGGAGCTTGGCATGGCGATGCTTGATCTCGGCCAGCAGGTCGATCCCGCTGCGCCCTGGCATCGAAAGATCCAGGATGACGGCGTCGAACGGCGCAGATAATGCGTCGAGCGCTTCGTCACCGCCCGAGGCCTCTCGGATGTCGATCGCGGCGAACCGATCCTCGAGGATCGCCCGGATGCCCTTGCGCACCACGTCGTGATCATCGACGAGCAGCACCCGGTACATGGCCGCATACTACACCGGGCACCGCGCGCCGGCCGAGTGATAGACTCGCTGGCGATGGCCGACGGGGATGCGATGTCGATGTCCGCGGACGGCGGTGAGCTGAGGAAGCAGCTCGAGGCCGCGGAGGCGATGGCGCATATCGGCAGCTGGGAGTGGACGGTCGCGACCGGGCAGGTGGTGTGGTCCGATGAGCTGTACCGGATCTACGGCTTCGAGCCGGGCTCGAAGGCGATCACGCTCGAGCTCTTCCTGTCGCGCACGCACCCCGCCGAGCGCGATCGGATCAAGCGCGAGATCCAGGCGGTGCTCCAGCATCCCGGGCCGTTCGCGTATCGCGAGGTGATCGTGCGGCCCGATGGCTCGTCGCGCACGCTCGACACCGTCGGCAACGCGATCGTCGACGAGCACGGCGGCATCGTGCGGCTGGTCGGCACCTGCCGCGACATCACCGATGTGGTCTCGCGCGACGAGCGGCTGCGGTTCTATGCCGACGTGTTCGAGCACGCCGAGATCGGGCTATCGGCGTGGCAGCTCGACCGCAAGCGCGAGCCGGCCGACCTGCGGCTGGTCGCGTACAACGCCGCCACCGAGCGGCTGATCGGCGGCCCGCTCGGCCACCAGCTCGGCCAGTCGCTCGCGACGCTGGTGCCGGGGCTCGCGGGGACGGCATTGATCGACGCCGCGCGCAAGCTCGCCAAGGACGAGCCGGTCCACCGCGCGGCGCCGTTCCGGCTCAAGCAGGCGCCGGGCGCGCCGATCCTGTCGGTCACGGTGTTCGCGCTACCCGGGCTCCACGTCGGGCTCGCATTCCAGGACGTCACCACGGCCGTGCACCAGCAGGTGATCCCGAGCGGCGAGCGCCGCGCGCTCGAGCTGCTCAC
>DATIPJ010000228.1:0-11972 GCA_035472155.1 Kofleriaceae bacterium | reverse complement strand
CGCTGGCCCCCGCCGCCGGCGGCGAGCTCGCACTGGCCGGCATCCGCAACGGGCCGACCACGGCGCCGGGTCAAAGCGCCAGCAACGAGGGCTGGGTCGGCACCGTCAGCGGCCCCTCGCACCTCTGAGCTCGCGGAAGGGTGGTTCGGGTCAGTTGAGGTCGACCGCAGCCGCGGGGCCGTGCGCCAGCAGGGCACCGAGCGTGTGGGCGATACCATCGAGCGCCGCCCGGTCCGGCAGCGTCAGCGTGAGCACGGGGCGACCGGCTGGGTCGGTATCGACCGCAGCGGCGAGTTGCTCGCGCACGACGGCCCCGGCATGGATCAGCGCCGGGGTGTCCTCGCGTGGCGGCAGTAGCTCGTTGAGCAGGCGGAATGCTGCCGCGACGAGCTGACCGCTGGCCTCCGCAACGCGCTGTTTGCGGTTCGCGTTGCTCTGCGCTTCGAGCTCGTTTCGGGCTCGTTCGCTGTCGTCGACCGGCGCATCCGGCTTCGCGCCGAGAAGCACCTCGAGTCGCCGCTTGAGCTCGTCCATGCTCCCGACGAGATCGACGCGGTCGACATCGGAGCTGGGATCGAGCGCTGCGAGCGCGAGTTCGCGCTTCGCCGCGAGAGTCGTGAGAAGGTTTTCCTCGATCGTGCCCTCGGTGACGAGCACGAACGCGTGCACGGGGCGTTTCTGCCCCATGCGGTGGGCACGGCCGATGCGCTGCTCCAGGACAGCCGGGTTCCACGGCAGGTCCACATTGACGATGGTGTCGGCGGCCTGCAGGTTGAGCCCCGTCGAGCCTGCATTGGTCGTGAGGAACAACCGGCATTCTGGGTCGCGCTGAAACTCGTGCACGATCTGCTGCCGCTTCTTCTGTGGCACCGAGCCATCGAGACGGACCCAGCGCAGCTGGTTGGCTCGCAGGACCCTCTCGATCAGATCGAGCATCGTGGTCCACTCCGAGAACAGGACGATCTTGCGGCCCTCGGCGCACAGGCGGACGAGCAGCACCTCGAGCTCACGCAGCTTGCTCGAGTACGCGGGCGTGCGCTTGTCGACGAGAAACGTGCTGTCCGCGGCCATGCGGCAGAGCAGCAGCGCCTTGCGTAGCCGGAGCAGATCCATTTCGGTCAGGTAGGGCTTGCGGACGATCTGCGCGACGGTGCGCATGTTCGCATCGTGGATCTCGAGTTGCTCGCCGGTCGGCGCGATCCGGACCACCTCGGTCGTACGCGGCGGCAGCTGCTGAGCCACCGACTCGCGAGTGCGCCGGAGCAGGACCGGCGCGAGCCGGGTGCGAAGCTCGTCGAGACGCTGGTAGCCGAGCACCTTGCCTTTGTCATCGACCACACGGTGGCGATCGAAGAACCGGAACGCAGGTCCCAGCCGGCGATCATCGATGAACTCGACGACCGAGTACAGCTCATCGAGCCGGTTCTCGAGCGGCGTGCCCGACAGCACCAGCGCGAAGCGCGAACGCAGCCGCTTGATCACGTCGCTGGTCTTGGCCTCCCAGTTCTTGATCCGCTGGCCCTCGTCGAGCACGATCAGGTCCCACGGTGCGCGCTCGATCGCGCGGAGATCGCGGAGCACCTGCTCGTAGTTACAGATCGAGAAGAACGTGTCGCTGGCATACTGCGCCCCGCGGTCCGGCATGCTGCCCAGCACGATCTGACAGCTTCGATGCGAAAACCGCTCAATCTCGGTGCACCACTGCGCCTTCACCGACGCTGGACACACGACAAGCACCTTGCGGATCTCGGCCTCTCGAGCGAGAAGCTCGGCGACACCGATCGCCTGGATCGTCTTGCCGAGCCCCATATCGTCGGCCAAGACCGCGCGCCCTGCGCCCGTCGCAAACGCGATCCCGTCGAGCTGATACGGCAAGAGCTCCGCACGAAGCAACGAGCGGCGCAGGGGATGGCCGACCGGATCGGCGCGAATCTCGTCGACCTTGGCGCGGATCCGATCGCGAAACAGCCGACTCTGAATGTATTCCTCCGCATCCGGGTAGATGGTCACCGCATGCCCGAGGCGCTCGAGGCGCGCGATGCAGCGCACGAGGTCATGCACGTCCGAGATCGCCCTGTCGACCATCGACGCGAGCAACGCGCTCGCGGCGCGCGGGAGCACGGCGGGGACCGCTATCCGCAGCTCCGCTTCCTCGCCGTACCGCAGGTGTACCGAGATCTCGGTGCGTACGTACGGCTTCCGGCGCGCTGCCGCCGGGAACCGGCGCCGCACTTTGTCGAGGACGTGCAGGATGTGCTTGCACGTGCCGAGCGTGTTCTTGCGGAAATCCGGACACGAGCAGTAAGAATCCCCGCGGCCCTCGCTGCGCAGCGCCACGCGGTAACTCTTGCCCGACACCGCGCTGGTGATCGTGTAATCCGCCCACGGCGTCGCCGGGTCTGCTGAGCGCAACGCCATCTTCTCGGTCCGCGCTCGCTCGACCCGCTCCTCGATCGCTCGCACGACAAGGTCGCGTGTGTCGGTGCCAAGCTCGAGCGGAGGTTCCGCCAAGCCGAGCGCGACCTTGTCTTCCAGGACGACCGACAATGCCGCACCCACGTGCTCGCATGCGCCGGTGCACGCCGAGCACCGCCAGCGCAACCGGCGAGCGCGATCGTCGGCGAGCCACATCGCTACCTCCGCAGGACGGCGGCGCGGCTGCGGGACGCGGAACACGAACCGCTCCGCAGTGATCGATACCTGCTCCGTGAGGTCGACCTCGAGCGTGCCACCCTTGCGGATCAGCGCTGCGCCCGGCGCGCCGAGGAGCTTGCATGCGCCTTCGAAGCTGAGCTGGCTCAGACGGTCATGGAGTGTCAACGCGCTGCCGGGCTTGCGAGTGATCACGTCGCGAACGTTCGCACGTGCCTCCGACAGCGAGCGGGGGAGCCATCCATGGCTCGGCGCCGGACGAGAATCGCGCACAAGGACCTACCAGCGCCGGGTAGGTCGAAGGCCCCGAAGACCAAGAAGGAGACTACCGCCGAGCGTCTGCGCGCGGAGCAGGAGGAGCCCCGGTTCCGATCAGGATGAGGACGTCGCGCACTACGGCGACGAGCTGATCTATGTCGCTGGCTATACAGCTGAACGCGCTCCCTACGGAGTCAGTGTCAGCGCGCTGCGGCCCAGCATGGCACGCGAAACACCTCGAGCGGGATGGGCGCGAGCGAAGCGCGTGCTCCAGAAGCTGCTCGAGCGCGAGGTGGGAGTCGTTTGCGACATCGGCTATGTCAAGAAGGTTGGCGATGGGTTGTCGCGAGAATCTTTGCTGCAGAGGTCGAGCTCGCAGACGTCGCTGCGTCCTGTACGCGGTCGCACTACCGCGCAGTGATGCGGACTACGAGGTCGACGAGCGCACCACTCGCGAGCTGCGGCTCGTCTCAGGTTACGCGCCCGCAGCTGGCCGTTTCATCTCGCACGGCGCGCCGGTCCACGATCGCGCGGCCTACGAGCGAGCGCTCGAGCCGCCGGCGTGGCGACGCTGGCGGCCACGGCCGGGGCGTGACGCGCCAGGGGCGGAAGCACGGCGGAGATCGAACGGACGAGCAGCGTGCGCAGCTCCGCGACCAGCGGCGAGGCGGGGTCCAGCGCATCGAGCAGCCACAGCGTGGTCGACGACAGCGCCGGCAGCCCGGCGGCCGGCGCGGCGACCGGATCGACGACCCGCAGCGCGCGCGGGACGCCGACGGGAGTCCGCACCGTCACGCCGAGGCCGGCGTCGACCGCCGCCCAGATGCCGGCGAGACTCTGGCTGGTGAACGCCACGTGCCACGGGATGCCGGCGCGGTCGAGCGCGGCGAGCGCGGCGGTGCGAAACACGCACGGCGCCTCGAACAGCACCAGCGGCAGGACGCCGCCCGGGCGCCACCTGCGCGGCGCGATCCAGGCCATCGGCAGGTCGCCCAGCTCGATCCCGCGCGGCCGGTCGGCATCGAACACCAGCGCGAGGTCGAGCCGGCCGCGATCGAGCGCGTCGAGCAGCGTGAGCCGGCGGTCGACCTGGACCTCGAGGCGCGCGGTCGGGTGGGTCCGGGCGAATCCCGCGAGCACCGGCGGTAGCCAGGTCTCGGCGAAGTCGGCCAGCACTCCGAGCCGCACCGGGCATGCGAGCCGGGTGCCGCGCACAGCGGCGACTGCCTCGTCGTTGATCGCCAGCAGCCGGCGGGCGTAGCCGAGCACCTGTTCGCCGGCGGTGGTGAGCGCGAAGCTGCGACCCGCCCGCGTGAACAGCGATTGCCCGGCGCTGTCCTCGAGCCGACGCATCTGCAGGCTGACGGCGGACTGGGTGCGGCCGACCCGGCGAGCCGCGCGCGCGAAGCCGCCGAGATCGACCGCGAGCACGAGCGTGCGCAGCACGTCGAGGTCGAGGCACGCGGGGGGCGGGGCGGCCGAGTCTCCGGACAATGGTTCAATTTTTCTCAAGGGTACATCGATAAGTATCAACTTTTCTTCAGCGGCGGCAAGCCCATGCTGAGCGGAGATTCACCCAGGAGCTCGCGATGAACGAAGACATGCGATCGATCGCCGGCGTCGAGCCCGCGGCCCCGATGCTCACAGCCGGCTGCTGTGCCGCGCCCGCGACGCTGATCAACGCCTCGGTGCGGGCCGCGTACCTCGCCGGCGTGTACGACGGCTTCATCCCGGTCGGGACGCTGCGCGCGCACGGCGACTTTGGGCTGGGCGCGGCCGACCGCAACGGCGGAGAGCTGACGATGCTCGACGGCCGGTACTACTCCGCGCGCGGCGACGGGACGGTGATCGAGCTCGCCGACGACGTTCGAGTGCCATTCGCGTCGGTGACCCGGTTTCGCCCCGAGCGCCGGATGCGCATCGCGAGGCCGCTGCCGCGCGCCGAGTTCGAGGCCCAGCTCGACGCCTGGCTGCCGGGAGCCAACCGGATGTTTGCGCTGCGCGTGCACGGCCGGTTCGCGCGCGTCGTGGCCGGTGCGTCCGATGCGCAGGTGGCGCCGTACCGCCGGTTCGCCGACGTGTACCCCGAGTACAACTTGATTCCGCGCGACGGTCTGCGCGGGACGCTGGTCGGGTTCCGCATGCCAGCGGTGATGCGCGACATCAGCAAGCAGGGCTACCACTTCCATCTGCTGAGCGAGGATCGGCAGGCCGGCGGTCACGTCGATGATGAGGTGATCGACGACGTCGAGGTCGAGGCGCAGGAGCTCCATGGGGTCGAGATCATGGTCCCCGACACGGCGGCGTTCCAGGCCGCCGATCTCGTGCTGCTCGGATCGCCGGCACGCTGATCGTGCGCCGCCACGGCGATCCGTGCGTCACGGCTGGACGATTGGCAGTCGCGGCGCCCTGCGGGTCGACAACACTCTGCTGCTAGACTGCCCAGACGCGCTCCATGCGCTGACTACACGAGAGTCATTTCACCGCGATTGCGTGATGCAATTGGCGATCGAGCAGGATCCGCCTTCTGTGCGTTGGCCTGAGGTCCACGCGAGGTTCTTGTAAAAACCCATCATCGCACCGCAGTCCTTGAGCGCCTTGTTACCGGCCTCATCTCGAGTCGGGCCATCACCGTATGCTGTTTGGGTTCTGTAATCCATCGGTCCATTTCCGTTTGCGGTGCCAAGGCTGCCCTCCGCTGTACACATCCACCAGCCCGAGTTGCCCGAGTTGCCCGAGTTGCCCGAATCGTCCGAGTAGCCCGAGTCGTCCGAGTCGTCCGAGTCGTCCGAGTAGCCCGAGCTCCCGCGGCTCGTTGGTGCGGGGTCGTTCCCGTATCCCGAACGTTGACCGGCATAGCGATTCCTCTGCATATGGGGGTTGAGCAGGTCGGCCCAGGCGGAGTAGATCTTGCTGTACTCCGTCGGGCAGCGGCGCGCGCGTGAGGCTGGGAGCTTGTCATTACCCACCAGCGACTTGAGCCGGTCTGGGTTCGAGCCGTACACCATGCACAAGAGGTTGTAATACCGTTGGGCATCGAGCGAGTGCTCGTCGAAGAATGGAGTCTTCGCTCCCGACAAGGCGAGGAGGCGGAAGAACTGAGCACCGCGCATTGCGACCTCGATCCCGGAGTCACCCGTCGCGATCAAGACCAGGCCTGCGAGCTGGTCAGCGGCGTCCTCCTCGCGACCCACAGCCGGGAGCTTGTACAAAGAGATGAGGCCATGTCCGAACTCGTGCAGAAAGACGAACATCAGCGAGCTCACCACCGCGACGGCGAGCTGTTTTGGGTCCTTGATCCGCTTGATGAACAATCCTCTGAGGAACTCGACCATCTCGTAGCACATCACGATATTCCCCTGGCCATCCCACGCCGCGTTCACCACACCGCACTCGGTCCACACGACGTTTACCGCCTGCGGAAACTGAAAGATGTGGCTTAGCCCCTTGGAATAACGCTCGACCGTCTTATTCTCCTGCAGGAAGGAACGGATCGCCTCGTGTTCCGGCTTCTTCGTCGGCGGCTGATAGACCACGCTCATCCCGGCGACTGCGTTGGTTGGCGAACCATAGCCAGACGCCTGGCCGTTCCCGTACTGACCTTGTTGATACGGGTCTTGTTGGTACGGGTCTTGTTGGTACTGGCCTTGTTGGTACTGGCCTTGTTGGTACGGAACACACGATGCAACGAGGACCACGAGGGCGCCCATGTGGACGGCGAGCCACAACGCGCCGCGAGCACCTCGAGCTCGATGCCCGCTGGCTACCTGGCGTCGGTTCTTCGGTTCGCGTTCGGGGCTCGGTTGCGTATTCATCATCGGTTACCTTTTAGGTGGTCGGGCACGAGTACGCCCTTCGACAGTGCCCGAGGATGTCGGGCACTCGCGGTCACGAGCTGCGTGCCGTCGGGGCTAAACCTCGCCGAGCCGATGTCGTGGCGATGATCCTCGAGCGAAGCGAGCAGCATGCCCGTACGCGCGCCAGGGCCTGGTCGTGCGACGCCGAACGACGAGCTCCTCCCACGAGGAGGCATCGCCGCCGACAACACGCGGAACGTGGGCCGCAAGTGTTGCAAGGTCTGATTCTCCCGACGCGATCATCATCTCAGCTCAGGTCCTTGGGCTGGAGAAACGGCGGCCGGTCGGATTCCGTCACGGCCGAGAACCTCGTCATCGGCAAACAGCCGCCGACCGGGTGTGCTGTCCATAGCAAGGGCCCCACCCAAGCCTCGCCGCGCGCGCCAACCCACTGAAATCGCGACGCCTATCGGCCACGCGGCGTGGACATGCGAGATTCGTGACGACCATTCGCTGTGGCGGCGAGGAAGTTCAAGCTCTGCAAGCGCTGCTGAAACAAAGGGAGGTGTCACTTAGTCAGTTTGCGATCGTCGTTCGATGATCCCCCGATGATCCGGAGGATGCGAGCATCGTTAGGATCGTATGCGGCCGAAGTTGCACATCGTGCGTGACGTTGCTGGTGCGCACGACGTCTATCCCTTCTCGATGAAGCTCATCCTGTCACTACTCGCCATGATGGCCCTTACCTCAGCTGCGATGGCATCCCAGGAGCAGATCCACAACTGGAAGGCGGCCACCCTCGTGGCCGACACGTACGATGGGAGCAAGATGATCGCGAACCCGATCTATGCCGGCATCGGCCCGTACCCCGCCGTGGCTACGTGCAGGTCGGCTCCGCTACCTGTCATCTCGCTGTTGACACCATGCCGACGTGGTAGCGTCCGACGGCGATGAAGCAACAACGTTCCAGCATGCCGCTAGGGTTGTCGCTCGCTACCGCGGTCGCCCTGATCGCCTGCTCGGGAGAGAACCATGGCGACACACCCGAGAAGGCGAAGCAGCAGCCACTCGACACTCCCGCGTTCCAAGCGATGCTGAACGATCGTGAAGGGTCAGCGCAGATCGAGAAGGTTATCGTCGAGCTGGGCACCTGCGATGACGCGCAGTACATCGTCACGCTCAAGAACACCGCTGTCCGGCGGGTCGTTCGCGCCCCGTTTCCGGGCACGCTCGTGAGCGAGATCTACGACTCCAACGTTCCGTACGCGGTGAAGACGGACAGACCGCGGGCCGCGGGAGAGCGCGAGGTCGATGCCACGACGTTTCGCGGGTCGCTCAGCGACCCGAGCGAGATCGCCAGGATCGAGAGCATCCGGGCCGAGCCGTTCGGACGGTGCGCGGCGAGGTACGTAGTGAAGCTCAAGACGCAGGGCGGCACACGAATCATCCACGCCGAGTTTCCAGGATCGATCGTGGCGGCCATCCAGGCAGCCCAGATTCCGTACTCGGTCGAGACCAGGTAACGATGCTCGACCGTGCAGGGCAGGTGATCCGCAATCGTAGCGCGGGCAAGTTCAGTGGATTCGGCGCGCCCCGCTCACCATCGGGTAGTCCGCCATGCCCAGCCGACCGCAGTACGAGCCATCGCTGACTTGAATGGTCACGCTCTTCGAGGGGCACCGAATGATCTCGACTTTGTACGCGCTCAACCATTCTCCGCAGCGGTGATTCCCGAGCACGCACTATGAGTTGAGCTTGTTCTCAATGCTGTTTTCGGGGCTCGGTACATTTGGCAAAGATCGTTCGAGGAACGAGTTCGAAGGCGACCGCCGAGGAACGCCCGGAGCCAGCTTGTCACGGCGCGTTGCCACGCCCGCTCCGGCGAACGCTTCGTGGTGCGCCGCTGCGCAATCGCCGAGGATCTCGACGCGGGACACTGCGCCACCCTGGGTGGCTGCCGCCGACGGAATCGCGACGTGGTGGTCGCCGCGCCCGACGAAGAGATCGAGCTGCCCGCCCGCCGGCGCCATGCTGCCGCAGTCGCCGACCACGCACATGCCATTGTGGACCTCGCCGGTCGGCAGACGCACGCCGTCGAGTTGCTCGATGTATACCGTCTTGAGATAGAGCGGCGTCTCGGTCCTGGGGTTGTGTGCGAGCACGCGGAACGGGATCAGCGGCAGGCGCGCACCGATGCCCCACGGTGCACGCTCGGTGACATCAAACCAGCGCGAGAACGCCGGCTCGAACCTGTCGAAGCTGGGCGCGGGCTTCTTCACGGCAACACCGGAGATCACCGTGGTGACCATCTCGTCGTGGTCGTTGCCGGAGCTCACGACACTCAGCATCCGGCCGGCGAGCCGCATCGTGCCCTCGATGTCGGCAAGGAAGAGGCTGCGCTTGTCGACCCGCCCGATCTCGCGGCCCTTCCTGTCGAGCACGGCAACGTCCCCCGGGCTCGCCTGTTTGACGCCATACTGCGTGATCTCCCGGACGTGGAAGTTGCCGGACCCCCTGCGCGTCGCGCGCAGCTCGGCGACGATGCGCTGCATCGCGACCGGCCACGCCGACTCGTTCCATGGCCAGTCGTCTGCGCCCGGCATCAGCTTGCCAACGTAGAGCGGCACATCGGACGTCTTGTCGAGCCGGGCGCCCCCCGCGGTCGCGCGCAGCCGCGCGGTCAGCACGCTGCCGGCGCCAAACCCCGGCGGGATCGCGATCTGCTGCACGCCGCGCCCGCCGGCCGTGTCGAGCGCCACGGCCAGACCATGCGCGCGGCCGGTCTGGTCGGTGAGCTCGAGCTCGTACGCCTCGACGAGGTCGAGGTGTTGGCCTTGCACGGTGAGCGCGCTTGCGCCGCCGGGCTCGACGCGGTTGCGGAGGAAGTAGAATCGATCGATCACCGCCCGGGGGCGACGCTTGGCCGGGTTCTGCTTGCCGGTGTGCAGATCGGCGAGCGCGCGCTCGAGCGCCTTGCGCGTGGTCTGCCCCGCGATCCCGTCGATCGGCGTGACGCCGTGCTTGGCCTGGAAGTCGCGGATCGCGGCCCTGGTGTCGCCGTCGGCGACCGAGGCCGCGCTGCCCGGCGAGCAGTCGATCCACCCGGCGGCGTGGAGCTCGGCGAGCGCGGCCTCGACGAAGTACTGATGGCCGACGACCTGCGCCGGATTCTGCTGCACCCGGGCCGGTGGCACCGCCTTGAACGGCTCGGGGTGCCTGCGCGGCACCGCCTCGGCGCGCACGTTCTCGATGCGACCCTCCGACGGCGTGCCGCGACCCATCGCATACGACGCCGGCGCCGGCTCGCGCGCGAGCGTGTGCGCCAGGCCGGCATTGTCGCCGAGCAGTCGACCATGCGGTTGCTCGGGCGGCGCCACGCCCCAGAACCGTACGACGCGCAGCGACGCGACGGCGTGGCCGCCCGCGGTCTTGTCGACGAGGTTCTTGAGCGCAGGCGGCGCGTCCTTGAACGTGTCGCGCTTGACCGAGGTGCGATCGACGCCCGGCAGGCACAGCCAGCGGCCGTGCTCGGTGTGGTCGTTGTGATCGGCGAACATCGCGCGCGTCTTCCGGTAGCTGCCCGGGCGGCCTTCGACCCATCGGCGCGGCTGCGTGGTCCCGACCGATACGCCGATGCCGGTGGTACCGCCGCCCGCCTGGGCGCGACCGTTCGACGACACGTACAGGAAGCAGTCGACCGCGCCGGCGTCGTCGAGGTGCACGTCCCAGCAGAACGCCGCGCGGCCGCCGCCGTTTGCACAGTCGATCGCGACGAAGTCGCCGCGCCGCATGTCGCGCGGATCGATCTCGTAGCCGAGGTTCCAGAACACGATCGATCGCGCCGGGTCGTCACACAGTGTCCAGCCCTGGCGATGGAACTGCTGGCGGCGGGCATCGCCCACGGCGCCCTTCGTGAAGAAGAACCCGTTGTGCATCGCGTAGAACGCCGATGGCAGCACCTCCGTGCCCTCGTCGTACTTCGGCTCGTACGTCACGCTCGGGTCCTCGCCGCCGCGCGCGTCGAACATCATGCCGATCACCGTGGCGGTGAACGGCGAGCACGACGTCACCTGCCTGGACGACAGCTTGCCCCAGCCGCGGATCGACTGGAGGACGCCGCTGCCGTAGCCGCCGGCGTTGGCGTCGCGGCAGCACTCCCACAGCCGGATCATCCGCGCCATGCCGCCGGTGAACACGGTCGGCTTCGGCGCGAAGTCATCGAGGATGCCTGTCCTGGCCATCACTCGTCTCCTTGTCCATCGCTCTGTCCGCGCTCGGCCGGCGAGAACCGATGCGCCCGCGCCCGCTCGTGCAAGGCCCAGTCGATCTCGCTCTCGATCACGAACTGGTGGTGCCCGTCCGCCTGATCGAGGTCCGCGATACCCAGCGTGTGCGCTTTGAACGTCTGCCGCCGCGCTGTGATCTCGTACGCGCCGGGCGCCACCGCGAGCTCGAGCTCGCCGTGCTGACCGAGTATCGCCGCGGTCTGCAGATCGTCGCCGCAGATCGTGACCAGCTCGCCTGCCGCCGGCGCGCCGTTCGCGAAGAACTGGCAGAGCAGATGCGCGGCGTTGACGTCCTCGGGTGGTGGCGCCTCGTAGTGATCGGCGCCATCGTCGAGGATCTGGATGTCGTATGCGATGGGCTCGGGCACGGCCACCGCGAACCGGCCGTTCGCGTCGGTCATGATCGGCCCGACGACGATCTCGGTGGTACCACCCTTGACCAGCACCACCTGCTCGAACGCGAGCGCGGCGCCACCGGGCGCCTTGAGCTCGACAGACATGATGAACAATTTGTCGTTGGCCGGAGCAGCACTGGCCTTGCCGCCAGATTCACCGGCACCCGCCGCACCGGCGCCTGCCCCGGCCATCCCCTGCGCGTCCAAGCTGATCTGAGCCTTGTCTCCCAATCGCCCCGCACCCGACATCAGCGACTCGCCTCCCATTGCAGGGGATAGCAGCTCGCATCCTCATCAACAAGCGGATCATGTGTACTTCGTACTGTTTGCAACATAACCAATCAGGCGGATGCGACCGGAGCTCGAGTTGTCGGTGAGCGTGACTCTGCATACGACTGATGCACGTGAATGACGTTTTGCCGCCGACGAGCGCGGCCTTGCGTGACACCTGCAACAGCTACTCATCGCGCCCAAAATCAGCCTGCTCGCGTGTCGGCCCGACAGGTCCCTTTGGGGGAGTTTCGGCCGAGCGGTCGTCAGTCATGGGGGCGGACCGTGGCTCAGGACTTGGCGATGATCTGCAC
>DATIPJ010000227.1:0-11939 GCA_035472155.1 Kofleriaceae bacterium | reverse complement strand
GATCGGGCTGGTTCCGGCGCTGGAAGCGGGCGCGATCTGGAGACCGTGACGGTCGCCGCCGGCGCCAGCGGCCTCCACGCGGTCGCGACGATTCGCATCGAGGTGGTCGCCGGCCCGACAGCGGCACCACCGTCGATGCGTCGGCCGATCGGATCGTGATCGCACCCACGAGTCGTCGCCCGAGGCGCCGGCGGCGCCCGCCCCCGACGGCGCCGGCCTCGACGGCGCCACGCCCGCGGTCGACCTGTCGCGCCCGTTCAAGGAGGCGCGCGACGCCTGGACCGCGACGTTCGAGCGCGCGTACCTCGCGGCGCTGCTCGGCCACCACGCCGGCAACATCCGCGCGGCCGCGCGCGCCGCCGGCATCGACCGCGTGCACCTCTATCGCCTGCTCGCGCGCCACGGCCTGCGCCGCGACGGTGACGGGGCCTAGGCGAACGCGTCAGCCAACGCCCTTCGGCAAGGGGCGCGCAGCGTGGTGCACCGTCAAGATCGCCACCTCGTTGGCGGAGTAGCGATAAATAATGCGATAGCTGTAGACGATGATCTCGCGAATGTCCGACCGGCCAACTTCGGACACAACCCGCCCGGAGAGCGGGAATTCGGCTAACCTGTCGACAGCATCGAAGGAACGTGCAGCGAAGATCTGTGCAATGTGCGGGGCGTCGCGAGCAATGTAGAGGCAAGCCGCTTCCAGGTCATCGAGAGCTTGCGCAGTCCAGCCTACGGCAACCACCGGGCCATCCGCTTGCGCGCTTCCTCATGCGTCACCATCTGCCTGGTGTCAGCCTGCTCGAGGCCGCGCTCGAGCTTGAGGAGCAAGTGCAGCCGCTCCACAGCGTCCTCGATGCTCGCCTCCTCGGGGAGGTCCTCGATCGCGTGAAGGATCTGTTGCTTCGTCGTCATGTGGCCCCAGGCAGTGTACCGCCGGCAACTCCGCGCGTCTCAGTACAATACGCGGACCTGAACGTATTGCACCACGAGACCGGTCAAGCTCGACGACAGGCGTTCGTTGACCCGTCGCGGCGGGCGGCGCACCATCGCGCCATGACGGATCCACTCGACAGCATCGGTGAGGTTCCGGTTCTGATCGCAGGCGGCGGGCTGGTGGGGCTGTCCACCGCGATGTTTCTGGCGCAGCATGGCATTGCGTCGCTGGCAGTCGAACAGCGCACCGCGGGATCGCAGCTGCCGCGCGCGGCGTTCTTTCATATGCGGACGCTGGAGCTGTTTCGCGCGGCCGGCATCGAGGACGAGGTGCGCCGGAAATCGCTCGAGGAGTTCGAGCCCGAGGGCGCGATCGTGATGGTGGAGTCGCTCGCAGCGAGCAAGGTCGTCGGCATCATCCCGAGCCTCAACGAGGGCGTGGATGCGCTGAGCCCGTGCCGGCGGCTATTTGTCACCCAGCCCGGCCTCGAGCCGATCCTGCGCGCACGAGCCGAGCGGGCAGGGGCGCGCGTGGTGGAGGGCACCGCTGTGGTTGGCGTGGCGCAGGACGCGGATGGAGTCGTGGCGACCGTGCGCGATGTCGCGACCGGCCGCGAGCGGGCGCTGCGGGCGAAGTACCTCGTCGGCGCCGATGGCGCGCGCAGCAAGGTGCGCGAGCTGCTCGGGATCGAGCTCGGCGGCCGCGGCGTGTTCTCGAACAGCATCACGATCTACTTTCATGCGCCGATGGCGCCGCTGATCGCGGGCAAGAACGCGATGAGCGTCATCTACGTCAAGAACGCAGTGCTGTCGGGCTTCTTCCGGCTCGACAGGGATGTGGGGTCGGGGTTTCTCGCCGTGAACACCGTCGGCGATACGTCGAAGCCCGAGGCCGCGAACCCGGCCAGCGACGTCAGCGAGCCTCATCTGATCGAGCTCGTGCGAGCCGCCGCCGGTGTGCCCGATCTGCCGGTCGCGATCGATGGCGTCGCTCGCTGGCGCGCGACCTCGGACGTCGCCCGTCGGTTCGGCGAGGGGCGCGTGTTCATCGCCGGCGACGCGGCGCACCTGATGCCGCCCAACGGCGGCTATGGCGGCAACACCGGCATCCACGACGCGCACAACCTGGCCTGGAAGCTCGCCCTGGTTCTCCGCGGCGTGGCCGACCCCGCGCTGCTCGCGACCTACGACGCGGAGCGCCGCCCGGCTTCGCGATTCACCGTCGAGCAAGCGTACACGCGCTACGTGACGCGCTCGGCGACCTACCTGGGTGCGAAGGACTTCCAGCCGCTGGCGAACGACTTCGACATCGAGCTCGGGTACCTCTATCGCTCGCCGGCGATCGTCTCGGAGGACGACAGCGATCGCGGCCACGAGGACCCGCGCGAGTCGCTCGGCCGCCCGGGCTCGCGCGCGCCGCATCTCTGGCTCGAGCAGCACGGCCGGCCGATCTCGACGATCGATCTGTTCCGCGGCGCGTTCGTCGTGGTCGCCGGCCCCGAGGGCGCGCCCTGGGCCGACGCCCCGCGGTCAGTCGCGCGCGACATCGACAGCCTCCGCGGCGTCGCGCTCGAGTGCCACATCATCGGCCGCGACGGCCTCGCCGATCGCGACGGCCAGCTCGCGCCGGCCTTCGGCCTGACGCCATCGGGCGCCGCGCTCGTACGCCCGGATGGCTTTGTCGCCTGGCGCGCGACCCGCATGGCCGATGATCCGGTGCAAGCGCTCTCGAGCGCGCTGACCCGCATCCTCGGGAAGTAGCCGATCAACGAATCGCGAGCTCGAACGTCACCGACGGTGCCTGGGCCGATTCGACGCGCGTGGTAAGGCGGTCGCCGGTGATGCCCTGGTCGACGAGGTACCACTTCACGGCCTCGGCGCGTCGGCGCGCGAGATCCTCGCTGGTGGAGTCGGGGCGCTCGGGGTGCTCGGGGTGGCCGGTGATCGCGAGGCGGAGGGTGGGCTGGGTTTGCAGCAGCGCGAGGAGCGGAGCGAGCGCGGCGCCGGCGGCTTCGGTGACGCGTGCCCGGTTCGGCTCGAACTTGACGAGGGTGGCAAGGGCCGCGGTGACCTCGGCGGGGAGCTCGTCGGGGCAGCCGTCGTCGTCCTCGAAGCCGTTGAGGGTCTCGGGCTCGTTGGGGCAGAGGTCGCGCTTGTCGTCGATGCCGTCGAGGTCGTTGTCGGGCTCGGGGCAGCCGTCGCTGTCCTCGAAGCCGTCGAAGTCCTCGGCCTGAGCGGGGCACTTGTCGGCGTCGCCCAGGATGCCGTCGCTGTCGGGATCGGCCTCGGGGCAGCCGTCGTCGTCGGCCACGCCGTTGACCGTCTCGCGCTCGGTCGGGCAGCGGTCGAGCCGATCGGGGATGCCGTCGCCGTCGCTGTCGGTGTCGTCGACGACGGGCAGCGCGGGAGGCTCGACCGGCCGGCGCGGGGCGCGCGTCATCGACAGGCCGAATGTCGTCCCGATGCCGAACGAGACCTCGAACGTCGAGGTCACGCCGCCTTCGCGCGCGGGCATGATGCCGTGGCGCGCGTCGAGCCGCACGTGCCAGCCGGCGAATGCGGGCACGGTCGCGCCGATGCCCCAGTACTCGATCGGATCGGTCTCCTTGGCCATGAACGGTGAGGCCGACGCCACGGTCTCGCCGCCGGCACCGAGCACGAGGTGAGGCGCCACTCTTGCCCAGCGGTCGAGCCGGAGCAACGCGTGCGCGTGCCACTCGATCACGGGAGCGAAGTACGACATCCTGCCGTCGCGCGTGCTGTCGCCGGTGAACGCCGGCGCGATCCCGATCTCGCCCTCGACGGCGAGCTGGAGCTCCGGCGCCAGGTCCGGCAGCGCGAGCCAGGTGACGCGCGCGCCGAGGAGCGGCGAGGTGCCTGGCACCTGCTCGGGCGCCCACGCGTTGCCGAGCTCGCTGTGCTTGCCGAACCAGTCCACGCCGACGAAGCCGCTCGCCTCGAGCCGCGGCTCGGCGCGCGCCGTCGACGACGACGCAAGCCCAGCGATCGCGGCGAGGACGAGCGCGCGCACGGCCTCATGATACCAGCGCTTGCACCCGCATTCACGAGCGCGCAAGCTGGTCTGGTCGATGCTCACCTTCAGCACGGATCCCGATGTCGCCGAACAGCAGATGCACGCGATCATCTTCTATTTGACCGCGTTCGGGTACATCGACGGCGAGTTCGACTTCACCGAGAAGACGTTCGTCCGGATCTACATCCGCCAGCTGGTGAGCGCGCGCGCCAAGGCCGCGATGCCCGGCGCGGACCCGCAGACGCGCGACGAGGTCACGAACCGGTTCGTCACGCACTTCCACGAGGTGTTCGAGCACATCGATCGCAGCGTGAAGGACCTGTTCGACGAGGTGGTCGCCGACGGCGAGGACGTCGAGAAGTACGTCTACGCCAAGCTCAAGCTCAAGAGCTACGAGATCTTTCAGGCGTTCGACGCCCAGAACCAGCACGAGCTGCTCGCCACCGTGGACGAGCTGATCTACGCCGACGGCAGCGTGCACCCGGCGGAGGCCCGGTTCCGCAAGGAGCTCGAGGAGCTGCTGTCGTCGTCCGATCCCGCGGTGACGTCACTCGGTCCCGAGGACATCGAGGTCCTGCCCGAGCAGAACCGGATCGCGATCGAGGGCCCGGCCGCGCTGCGCCCGCGGCTCGAGGATCACCCGTTCTTCGCCGGCTTCGAGCAGCACTACTCGGCCGACCCCGACCGCATCCGAGGTCAGGCCGCCGCCGACCTCCAGCTGATGCAGCGCTTCCTCGGCAAGCTCGAGGAGCAGCGCCGCGCGGGCGCTGGCCGCCTCGCCGGCAAGGCGATGGTCAGCGACTTCGCCGGCCAGCGCGCATTCCTCGACGGCCACGTCTACATCCACCCCGCCGAGCCGGGCCGGATCTACGAGCTTACCGTGCTGGGCGACCTGCACGGCTGCTACAGCTGCCTCAAGGGCGCGCTGCTCCAGGCCGACTTCTTCGCCAAGCTCGAGGCCTGGCGGCTCGATAATCGCAAGCCCGAGCCCAAGCTGATCCTGCTCGGCGACTACATCGATCGCGGCCGGTTCTCGTACAACGGCGTGCTGCGCACGGTGATGCAGCTCTACCTCGCTGCGCCCGAGCACGTGTTCCCGCTGCGCGGCAACCACGAGTACTACATCGAGTACCGCGGCCGCATTTACGGCGGCGTCAAGCCCGCCGAGGCGATCAACACGCTCGTCGGCCATTTGCCGGGCGAGGTGTTCGCCGAGTACATGAAGCTGTTCGAGGAGCTGCCCAACATGCTGTTCTTCGACGACATGATGTTCGTGCACGCCGGCATTCCGCGCGACGCCGACATCAAGGCCAAGCTTCACGACTTCGCCGCGCTCAACGATCCGGATATCCGGTTCCAGATGCTGTGGTCCGATCCGTCGACGGCCGATTACATCCCCGACGACCTCCAGGCGCAGAACGCGCGCTTCCCGTTCGGTCGGCTGCAGTTCGAGGCCTTCATGCACAAGCTCGGCTGCTCGATCCTGGTGCGCGGCCACGAGAAGGTCGACGCGGGGTTCAAGCCGATGTACGGCGATCAGATGTCGCTGATCACGCTGTTCTCCGCCGGCGGCGCCGACAACAACGACCTGCCGGCCGAGTCGAGCTACCGCTCGGTGACCCCGATGGCAGCGACGATCCGGCTCGAGAACGGGACCGCGCAGATCACCCCGTGGTTGATCGACTACGAGCGGTTCAATGATCCGAAGCGCAACCGGTTCTTCGCGTCGCCGCCCGAGATCGAGCACAAGGTTGGCTGAGCGCAGCGAAGCATGCGGGAGATGGCTGAGCGCAGCGAAGCATGCGGGAGATGACTGAGCGGTGAGCTGGTACGTCTATGTCGCACGGTGCGCCGACGACACGCTGTACTGCGGCATCGCCCGCGATGTCGCCGAGCGCATCGCCGCCCACGATGCCGGCACCGGCGCGCGCTACACCCGCGGCCGCGGCCCCTTGCGCGTGGTGATCGTCCGGCGCTGTCGCGACAAGGGCCGCGCCCTGCGCCTCGAGTACTCGTTCAAGCAGCTCACGCGGGCGCAGAAGGAGGCGTTCGTCGCCGACCCGGCGCGCCTGGACGCCCTCGCGCGCATCGCCTATCGCACGATCGCGGCCGCCGCCCGCGCGGCGTCCTGACCCACCGTGAGGTCGCCCACGCGGATGGCGCTCGCCCGACGGCCGCGGCGCGGATACCCTCGCTGCATGGTCCGGCGTTTCGTTCCTGCGTGCCTCGTGCTCGCGCTCGCCGGCGCCCTCGCGCGCGACGCCGCGGCCAACGGCCGGCCGCCGGCCACGGCGTCGATCACGTTCCGCCAGGGCCACGACAGTGACGTCGCGGTCGGCCTCACGTTCGGTCTGCTTGTCTCGCACGACAGCGGCAACAGCTGGGAGTGGATCTGCGAGGACGCGATCGGCTACAGCGGACCGTTCGATCCGAAGTACGCATTCGCATCCTCGGGCGCGCTGTTCGCGTCGACGTTCAACGGCCTCCGGGTGATGCGCGACAGCTGTACCTTCGACGCCACACCGCTGGGCTCGGCCTTGATCGCGACCGATCTGTTCGGCCCCGACCAGACGCTCTATGCCGCGGCGTCGCAGCAGTCCGACCCCGGGCACGGCATCGCCGCCGATTTCAATGTCTACCGCAGCACCAACGACGGCAAGACGTTCCCCACCAAGGGTCAGCCGCCGGGCGACGTGTCGTGGTGGCAGTCGCTCGCGATCGCGCCGTCGGATGCGCAGCGGCTCTACCTGAGCGGGTACCGCTTCGTCGAGAACACCCCGGGCGCGGGCACGCGCAAGGAGCAGGTGCTGTTCCGCAGCGACACCGGCGGCGCGAGCTGGACCGAGCTCTCGCTCGCAGAGCTCGATCCGCAGCCGATGCAGAACTCGCTGATCGACATCGCAGGTATCTCGAAGACCGACGCCGATCATGTCTATCTGCGGATCGAGGCCGAGGACGACCAGACCACCGAATCGATCTACCGCAGCACCGACAAGGGCGCTCACTGGACGAAGATCCTGCACACGACCGTCCCGATCCCCGCGTTCCTGGTGCGCGCCAACGGCGACCTGATCGCCGGGACGCAGGCGCTCGGCACCCAGATCTCGCACGACGACGGCATGACCTGGATGCCGCTCGACGGCGCGCCGCACATGAACTGCCTGGTCGAAAATTCCGCGCACGAGCTGTGGGCGTGCACGCAGAACTTCGGCAGCCCGGTCGTGCCGTCCGACGACGCCGGCATCATGAAGACCACGGACCTGGTCAACTGGACCAAGGTGCTGCGCTACCAAGATCTGCAGAATCCGGTCACCTGCGCCGCCGGCACCATCCAGCGCGATACCTGCGCAACACTCTGGTGCGGCGTCTGCCAGCAACTCGGATGCACCCCGCCGGCATCGTACGGCTGCGTGGCCGATGCCCCGCCACCGCCCGCCAAGGGGGGCTGCTGCGACGGCAGCCCGGGCGGTCCAGGCGCACTGGCGCTCGGACTCGCGATTGGTACGCTTCTCCTGCGACCGCGCCGCCGCGTCGTGAGCTAAACCTTCCACGCGCTGCACCCCGAGGCCCTGATGTCATCGCTTCGTCCGCTCGATCGGTTCGCGTATCGCTCCCAGCACCTGTCGTTCCTGCTGCAGGCGACGCTCGTCCAGGAGGCCGCGCGCTTCATGTCGCGCATGCCGCGGCCGCGGCTCTCGGGCCGCGAGGTGCGCGCCGTGCTGCGCCGCAAGGAGGAGCTCCATGCGCGCGACCTCGCCAACGTCGAGGACGGCCTCTATCCGCGCGAGCTGTTGTTCGACATCCCCGTGCGCCGCTACATGCGCGCGCTGCCACGGCTGCTGCGCGACACGCCGCGCGTGGTCCGCCGCCGGCGCGAGGGCGACTTCCACGACATCCCCACCGTCGACAAGCAGCGCTACCCGGCCTACTACCGGCGCACATTTCACTGGCAGACCGACGGCTACTTCAGCGCGCACTCCGCCGAGGTCTACGAGCTCGGCGTCGAGCTTCTGTTCCGCGGCACCGCCGATGTCATGCGGCGGCAGGTCATCCCGCCGGTGACGCGCTTCATCCGCGCGGCCGGCGTGCGCCCGATCCGCCTGCTCGACGTGGCGTGCGGCACCGGGCGCACGCTGCACCAGCTGGGCCAGGCCCACCCCGACCTGCGTTATTACGGCGTCGACCTGTCGCCAGCCTACGTCCAGCTCGCGCGCCGGCGCCTGGCGCACCTGTCGGAGGTCGCGCTCGCCGTCGAGAACGCCGAGGCGCTGCCGTTCGCCAACGGCGCGTTCGACATCGCGACCAGCGTCTATCTGTTCCACGAGCTGCCGCGCAACGCGCGCCGCAATGTCGCCCGCGAGCTGTTCCGCGTCGTGCGGCCGGGCGGCCTGGTCGTCATCGAGGACTCGGCCCAGCTCAGCGAGAGCGCCGAGATCGCGAGCGCGCTGCGCGCCTTCCCGGGCGAGTTTCACGAGCCGTTCTACGCCGACTACCTCGAGGATGACCTCGCCGACCTCTTGCGCGAAGTGGGGTTTGCGATCGAGTCGTCGGAGCCGCAGTTCGTCGCCAAGGTCGTCGCCGCGCGCCGCCCCTGAGAAGGGATCGAGGCGTATCGTCGCGCCGTGCCCGATTCGCAGGACGACGCCCCACATCCCCAGGCCCGCCTCGACCCGCTGCGCGTCGAGCTGGGTGACATCGACCGCGAGATCCTGGCGCTGGTCGCGCGCCGCCAGGCGGTCTCGCAGCGCATCGGCCAGGTCAAGCGCGAGGCAGGCCTGCCCACCCGCGACTACCGCCAGGAGAAGGACGTCGTCGAGCGGGCGCGGGCGGCCGCGCAGCAGCACGGGCTCTCACCGGCGCTGGGCGAGGAGCTGGTCCTCGCGCTGATCCGTGGCTCGCTGACCATCCAGGAGAAGGACACCGTCGCGGCGCACGGCGAGGGCAGCGGGCGCCGCGTGCTCGTGATCGGTGGCGCAGGACACATGGGGCGCTGGTTCGTGCGCTACCTCGGCGCCCAGGGCTTCGCGGTCGAGATCGCCGATCCATCGGAGGGGCCGGCCGGCGTCCCCAACCACCGCGACTGGCGCAGCGTGGCGCTCGACCACGAGCTGATCATCGTCGCCGCGCCGATGCCCGCGACCGGGGCGATCCTCGAGGCGATGGCCGCGGCACCGCCGCGCGGCGTGGTGTTCGACGTCGGATCGCTGAAGTCGCCGCTGCGGCGCGGGCTCCATGCGCTGCGCGCTGCGGGCGGCCGCGTGACCTCGGTGCACCCGATGTTCGGTCCCGACACCGAGCTGCTCAGCGGGCGGCACGTGATCTTCGTCGACGTCGGTGCGCCCGAGGCGACCGCGGCGGCGCGCGCGCTGTTCGAGCCCACGATGGCGACCCTGGTCGAGATGGACCTCGAGAGCCACGACCGCCTGATCGCCTACGTCCTGGGGCTCTCGCACGCGCTCAACATCGCGTTCTTCACCGCGCTCGCCGAGAGTGGCGAGGCGGCGCCGCGCCTGGCCACGCTGTCGTCGACGACGTTCGACGCCCAGCTCGGCGTCGCCGCCAAGGTCGCCGACGAGCACCCCGATCTGTACTTCGAGATCCAGACCCTGAACGACTACGGCACCGAGTCGCTCGCCGCGCTGCTCTACGCCGTCGAGCGGCTGCGCTCGGTCGTGCGCGCGGGCGACCTCGAAGGCTTTCGCGCGCTGATGACCCGCGGCCGCAGCTACCTCCAGGAACGCACGCGGCGCTAGGCGGTCGGCAGCATGCCGTGGGCGCGGAACCAGTGGATCGCGTCGCGGATCGCGGGCTCGAGCGGGCTCACCTGGTAGCCGAGCTCGCGCGCGGCCTTGTCGCTCTTGAACCGGAAGCGGTCGGTGAACGCGTAGCGGATCTGCGTCGAGTTGACGACCGGCTCGCGGCCGGTGCGCTCGACGAGGTCGCCCCACTTGCCGAACAACCACGCGGCGGGCCGCGGCACGCGCAGCCCGGGCGGCTTGACCCCGGCGACGTGGGCGACCGTGCGGAACAGGTCGCGATAGGTCATGTCATGGCCGGCGAGGATGTAGCGCTCGCCGCGCCGCCCGCGCTGCCACGCGGCGATCATGCCGCGCGCGACGTCGCGCACGTCGACGAAGTTGTTGTAGCCCGGCGTCCAGCCCGGGATGCGCCGGCGCACGGTGTCGACGATGAGCCGGCCCGAGCTCGGCCGGGCATCGCGCGGCCCGAGCATGTAGGTCGGATTGATGATCACCGCGTCGACCTGCTCGCGCGCTGCGTTCACCACATCCTCGGCCTGGTGCTTGGTGATCGAATAGGCGTCGGCCATGCCCTCGGTGTCGAAGTTCCAGGTGGCGGTCTCGTCGCACGGGCGGCCGTCGGTCGAGAGGCCCACGGCCACGACCGAGGACGTGTGGACCAGCCGGGCCACGCCCGCGGCGCGCACCGCCTCGATGACGTTGGCGGTGCCGGTGACGTTGGCCGCGGTCATCTCCGGCGTGACCTCGCGCTTGAGGCTGACGGCCGCGGCGCAGTGAAATACACAGTCCGCGCCGCGAAATGCCTGCGCCATCTTGTCGGGTGCGCCGAGGTCGGCGTCGTGCCATTCGATCGCGATGTCATCGAGGTGGGACGTCTTCGTACCGGCCCGGCGGATCGCGACGACCTGGTGGCCCTGCGCCCCGAGCTCCGCGGCGAGATTCCCGCCGAGCAGCCCGCTGGCCCCGGTCACAGCAACACGCGACATTTGCAGAGTCTGTCATGTGCGATGGAGTCACGGTGTGCGTTGAGGCGCGATCGTGCGGTTCCAACTCAGCGAGAGCCGCACACCGTGCGCGTACGGCTCTTGCAGTGCCCGCGAGAATGCCGCATCCCACCGTGGCGCCCCGGACGACGACCCTCACGACGCGGTTGCGTGAAGCCACTGCTTCGGTCCGCGATGATCGCGAGATCCTCGCAGGCCGGGTGTCATGGTTGGACTACCGCCTGTACCTGCTCCGCATGTACGGGTTCTACACCTCGATCGAGCGGACCCTGACGTCGTCGCGGCAGCTGGCGGCGGTGGTCGCCGA
This sequence comes from Kofleriaceae bacterium, assembly GCA_035472155.1. Taxonomy (GTDB): domain Bacteria; phylum Myxococcota_A; class Polyangia; order Haliangiales; family Haliangiaceae; genus JABFXX01. Next base: position 908 of record DATIPJ010000227.1, on the reverse strand, counting down.
TGCCCCGCTGCGCAACCACAAGGCGGCGCTGGTCGCCCACGACCTGGTCGCGCTCGGGGTCGACCGCACCGAGCTGGCCGGGGTTCCGCGCATGGCGTTCGCTCCGCAGCTCGCGCTGCCCGAGGCACTGGGCTGGACCTATGTCGTCGAGAGCGCCACGCTGACCGGGCGCCAGCTGGCCCGTCACCTCGCGCGTCAGCTGCCCGAGGAGATCCAGGTCGCGTCGGCGTATCTGCGCTGCTATGGCGAGGTCGTGCAGGACCGCTGGCGCGAGCTCGGAACCGCGCTCGATGCGTTCGAGGACATCGAGCGCGATGGCGATCGCGTGGTCGAGGCCGCGCGTGATGGCTTCCTGCGGTTGCACGCGTGGGTCCGACCAGCGGTCCAGCCGCGGCCGAGCCGCATCCACGCCTGACGTCGCGCCGCAGAAGCTGCACGTACGCGGTGCGCCGCACAGCGGGCAGGGTGGGTAATACGCATCACCCGTGTGTGCCCGCGTGATTGCCTATCATCCGGAGCGCGGCAGTCTGGGGCGACGCCTCACGCGGCGTGGCGGCGCACCGGCCGCGCGGGCAAGCCGAGCATCGCGCGGACCTCGGTCAGCGGCGTGGCCCAGTGGTCCTCCCACGGGAACACCGGGAGTCGCTCGGCGCGCGCGCCGGTGCGGAACAGCGCCACCACGTCGCGCATGATCCCGGGCTTCTCGCGGACGCCGCGCAGCGCGCCGGCCAGCGCGAGGATCGCGTTCCCGGGCGCGCGGACCTGCGCGTAGGTGAAGGCCTGCAGCGCGACTTCGCCCGCGGGGTCGGTCTCGCAGCCGGTCACCACGTGCCACAGATCGTGGGTCTGCCGGGCGCGCTGGATCATGTACTGCATCTTCGGATCGGAGACGCCGCGCGGCGGCTCAT
>DATIPJ010000226.1:0-17262 GCA_035472155.1 Kofleriaceae bacterium | reverse complement strand
GCCTTGGCCTTCTTGCAGGCGTCGTTGGCCTTGGTCTCCTCGTCCTGGGCGTTCTTGTCGAGCTTGGCCTTCTCGAGCTCGAGCTTGTGCTGGAGGTCCTCGGCCTTGACCCCGGCGGCGTCGCGCACGCGCGTCAGGTCGTCGGTGAGATCGCCCACCACCGCGTCGATGAACTCGTCGGCGTAGCCCGCGGGGAGCGCGTTGCCGCCCGGGAATGCCTTGGCGGCGGCGTCGGTGATCTGCCGGGCGTAGCGGCTCGGCGTGGCGAGGACCTTGGCGAGGATCGCGCCGACGTCGACCTTGAACTGCGCGGGGACCTCGGCCGCCGCCATCGGCATGTCGCTGTCGAGCGTGACCGGGCCACCGGCCTTGGGGTTGACCTTGAGGGTGAGCTTATTCTGCGCGTCGCTCAGCGCGGTGACGCGCTCCTCGAGCGTGCCCTTGGCATCCTTGACCTCGGGGCGCCGGACCTCGGACTTCACGCCCGGCATGCTCGCGGGCGCCTGCTTGCCGGTGCCGACAATGTGGATCTCGGCGTACTGCTCGTTGCCGAACTCGTCCTTGCCGAGCTCGCGCAGGACGTGCTCCTCGCCGGTCGCCTTGCCGGTCGCCTTGTCGGTCACGCGGTACACGAACGTGCCGAGCTCGGCGATCGTGTGGAACGGGGTGCGCTCGAGCTTGGGCAGCGTGTCGGGCTCGATCGGCTTGGGGAACAGATCATCGACGAGCTTGCGCGCCTCGGGCAGCGGATCAGGATCGGGGACCAGCGGCGCCTTCTCGAGCTCGGGGGTCGGCTTGACCTTGGCGCGCGCCTCGGCGATCAGCTTCTTGGTCTTCTCCTTGGTGCCACCGGTCTTGGACTTCTCGGCTGCCTGGTAGGTGACGACGTAGCGCTCGGCGTCGTCGATCTGCGGCGCATTGACCACCGCGGTCTTGGCGGTGACCTTGGACTTCCACGCATCGACCGCCGCGGCGCCGCCGGTGCCATCCTCGGCGCCCTTGGTGAGCGTGGCTTCGCCGTCCTTGCCGTCCTTGCCAGGCTTGCCCTTGTCGGAGCCAGGCGGCTTGGGCTTGCCATCCTTGCCGGCGTTGCCTTGCGGCCCGTCCTTGCCCGCCTTGCCGGTGCCCGGCGCATCGGGCAGATCCATCGCCTTGCCCTGATGCTTGGGCACCGGATACTTGTCGAGGCGGGCGTTGGCTTTCTTGACGCGCGCGGCCTCCTTGTCCTGAGCGACGCGGGCGCGCTCGGCGAGGTGGCGCGGCGAATGGCGGGCGTTGAGCGGATGCGAGGTGCCCGTGCGCTTGGCGTGCGGCGCCGGATCGAGCCTGGCGTCGGGGCGCGGCGGCTCGGGGTTCTTGTGGTCGAGATCGCCCGGCTCGGGCCCCTGCGGCTCGTCGCGCGCGCCCGCGCCGGTGCCATCGGCGAAGCCGAGCCACCAGGGCCGGGTGAGGACGAGCGTATCGGGAGGATGAAGCGGAAAGCTCACCGGCAGACAGGGCTCTCCGGGTGCGCCGGTCACGGCGTGCTGCGTCTCGTCGGCACCGCGGCCCTCGACGTCTTCGAGGCTGCCTGCGCCGACGATGTCCTCGGGCTCGTGGCCGGTGGACTCCGCCTCGTCGGCGCCGGTGCGATCGCGCGCGACCGGATCGCGCAGCCGGCTGGCCAGATCGCGGACTGCGCGGTCGAGCGCCGAGTGGCCGAGCCCGCCGGCACGCAGCGCGCGCAGTGCGGCGACCAGCGAGCGCGCCGGATCCGACGACGCCGGGCCCGCCGGCACCGGATCCTTGCGCGCCGGTTCTGGCCGGGGCTGCGGCGCTACGTGCGTCCGCTCGGCGGACTGGGTCATCCGATCTCCACGTCCACGACGAGCGAGGGCCGCATCGGGTGGCCGTGACTCGACCAGAAGCGGTGCAGCAGGTCGAAGTCGAAGCTCTTCTGCACGCTCAGGCTCGCCTTGCGGCCGGCGATCTGGCTCAGCCGCGCGCGCGACATCAGCTCGAGCAGCACACCGAGCAGCTCGTGCTCCTCGCCGGCGTGCTGCGACCACGCCGAGACGATCAGGCCGATGCGCAGGCCGCCGTCGCCGTTGGTCGCGAGCCGGTAGATCGCGAGCGACGCGGCGGGCCGCTTGCCGGCGAGCGTCTCCTTGGTCGGCGCGCCGTGGATGAGGTGGATCTCCTTCCAGAACCGCTGGCGGAGCTCGCGCTCGAGCAGCAGCTCGAGTGCCTCGGTGAGCGCGCGCAGCGACGAGCCGATGTCGTCGGATTGCAGGGCGCGGCGCGACAGCCGGCCGAGCTCGTAGAGCTCGAGCGCGACCGCGCGCTCGACGGTGGCCTGGTCGATCGGCCCGCCGTCCTGGGCGGCGAGGAAGATCGCCTTGAGCGCCGCGTTGCGGATGTCACCGCCGGCGAGGCGCTGGCGCGCGATGCGCTCGAGGTCGACCCCGGCGGCGGTACCGGCGAGCATGATCTCCCAGATCCGCCGGCGCTCGCCGGGCTCGGGGAACGGGAACTCGATGCGGGCATGGAACCGGCGCAGGAACGCCTCGTCGATCGACTGATTGAGGTTGGTCGCGAGGATGACCAAGCCGTCGTGCTGCTCGATGCGCTGTAGAAGGTAGCCGACCTCGAGGTTGGCGTAGCGGTCGTTCGAGGTCGACACATCGGTGCGGCTCGAGAACATGGCGTCGGCCTCGTCGAAGAACAGCACCGCGCCGGCGCGCTCTCCGCCGCGCAGCACCTCGTCGATGTGCTTCTCGGTCTCGCCGATGTACTTCGAGACCAGCTGTGACAGGTCGACGGTGAACAGCGGGCGGCCCACCGCGCCGGCGACGACCTCGGCGGCGAGCGTCTTGCCGGTGCCCGAGCGCCCGGAGAACAGCACGACCGGACCGCGGCGCAGGCGGAACCGGGCGTCGAGGCCCTGCGCGTCGGCGATCCGGTCGCGGTGCGCGACGAAGTAGATCAGGCGCTCGAGCGCCTCCTTGCTCGAATCGCGCAAGACGAGGTCGGCGAACGTGCGGCCGAGCTCGACGGGGCTCGCGTGGCGGATCGCGCCGCCGTGCAGGCGATACGCCGCGGCGGCGAGCGCCGGCGCATCGCCCGCGCCCGCGATGCGGAACAGTCGATCGATCTGCGCGCGGTCGAGCCGATGATTGGCGGCGAGCCGATCGAGCGCCCCGTCGTCGAGGGTGGTGCCTCGCGCGTGCGCCGCGTCGCGCCACTGCGCGCGGCGATCGACGAACCGGGGCTGCGGGGCCTCGTGCTGGGGCATCGCGAGCGGCAGCGGCGCGGGTGAGGTCACGATCGCGGCGCCGCCGTGGCGGGCGACCAGCGCCGATAGCGCGCGCGCCGCGGTCAGCCCAGCACCGCGCTCGAGCTCACCGACGTCGAGGACCAGGGTGGCGCCGTGGGCGATCGCGGTGCGCCACAGCGCGCGCAGCGCACCGGAGTCGGTGGCTGCGGCGGCGTCGAGCTGCGCGCGGACGACCAGCGGCCCGGCGAGCCGATCGACGACTTCATCTCGCGCACCATGCCCGACGACGGCGTGGATCTCACCGCCGGCGAGCTCGCCGCAGCCGGCCCCCCAGGCGAGCCCGACCCCGGCCACGCTGCGCGGACGTGACACGCCGAGCAGCGCGTCGCGGACATCGGGCGCCAGGTCGATCGGGCGCGCGCGCGGCGCGTACATGCCGGGCGCCGGCGCGACCAGCCCCGTGGCGACCAGCCGCCCGTCCTCGGCGAGGGCCTCGACCAGCGCGGCCGCGCGCGCCGGCGTGCGGCCCAGGATGGTGAACAGCACGCGCTCGGCGATCAGCGAGCCGGGCACGTCGTCCTGGAGGACCAGGTAGAGCTTGCTGTAGCGCGGCTCGAGGTAGGGCGCGAGCAGGACGAACAGCGCGTCGGTCTCTACCGCGGACAGGCCGATCGCGTCGCGATATCGCAGCAGCGCCGGCGGACCATACGCCGGGCACAGCGGGGCCTCCGGGAGACGCGCGTCGAATGCGAGCTCGCCGGCCGCCGGCTCGAGCGTCGCGCGCAGCGAGTCCCAGCCGCGCTCGACGGTGTACAGCCGCCTGGCGCGCTGCTCCTCGGCGTCGCACACGCGCGCGAGCAGGGCGTCGAGTCGGCGCAGCGCGTCGGCCAGGACGGTGCTGATCATGCGAGCTCCATCGGGGGATCTCCGTCGACGGCTAAGGCGTCTTGTCCTGCCGCCGCGATGCGGAGGGCATGCTCGGCGTCGCCGACGGCGCCTGCGGCGCGCGGAAGCGGTTGCCTGCGGGCTGCGACACGCTCGGGCTCGCTTGCTTGCCGGCGGGCGCCGGCGTCGGGGCGCCCGGGGCGGGCCGCGGCTTCGGTGGTTCCTTGGCCTTGGTCGTCGGCTCCTTGGCCATCGGCGCTGCTGCAGTCTTCATGGCGATCCTTCCACGGTGATTGGCTGCTCAGGTCTTGTCGGGGATCCGCCCCGCCGGGATGCTCTGGACGCGGAGCGGGGCGCCCGGAGCTGCAGGTTGCGCGAGCTCGACCAGGCCGCCCGGGCCAGTCGTGTGCTCGCTGTCGCCGATCGCCAGGGTCACGCCCACGGCGGGCGCGCCGTGCTGATCGGCGACGACGATGCGGCGGCGGTCATCGCGCACGGTCACCGCGGGGCGACGCAGGACAATGCGCGCCGCGGCCGTGAGCGCCACGCGGCCGGTCGCGGTGCGCGCGCGAACATGGGCGCGGCATGCGATCAGATCCGCCGCGGGATCCGCGATCGCTACCGCGGCGCCGGGGGTTCCCGAGGTGGCGGTCGCGCCGTCCCACATGACCTCCCAGCCGGGCTCGGCCCCGACGACCGCCACCGCGAGCGGCACGCGCACGGGCTCGCGACCGAGCCAGAGCTCCACGGGCGCGACGATCGCAGCGATCGGCTCGAGCACGGGCACGGCGAGCAGGTGCCAGCGCTCGAGCAGCAGATCGGCGAGCCACGCGGCCTCGGTCTCGGCGAGCGCGGACACGGCGGCGGTCAGGTGGGCGTCGTCGGACAGGCGAGCGAGCGCGGCCGCGTGCTCGGCGAAGCGAGGGTGAGCCACGAGCGGAGCGAGCTGCTGGGGCAAATGCCGGCCCAGCGAGCGCACGAGCTGGACGAGGCGCTGGCGCGGCGGGAGCTCGGTCATGGTCATGATTGTCCTCGCGAGGCGAGCATGGTCGCGGGTGGGCGGACGGTGACGCGCGTGGCCGAGCACGGGCGCCGTCGTGCGGCGGCGTCGGCGGGGGTGCGGACGTGCGCGCGGCGCTCTCGAGTCGTGGCCACGACGAGGAAGCCGCGGTTGCGCTGGTTGTGGTCGCAGCGAATCCGCCGCCGCAGGGACAGCATCACCCGACGGCGCAGCAAAGACGCGGTCATGGCGCGCCGCTCCGCTCGTGATCGTTGACGTGGCCGTGATCGTCGACGCACCCGTTGCCGATCGGGGTCGCTGCTACTTGGGCGCCACGGAGGAGGGCGGAGTGATGGCGCTCGAGGGAGAGGGAGAGCACCCGGAGATCGAGAGGCACAACAGCGCGCGTGCGAGTGCGGACGCGAGCGCGGGCCGGTCGGGTGGAGACCGCGTGCGTTCGCGGACGCGCGAATGGCGGCGTTTCGGCGTGGGCCTGCGCTCGACCACCACCGCCGGTTTCGTCGATCACGATCACGGTGTCGTTCCCGTGCACGTGCACGGCCACGATCACGGGATCGATCACGTCAACGTCGACGTCAACGTCAACGTTGACGATGACGTCGTTGGTCATGGCTCTCCTCGCTGCTGGACGGTGATCGATGACATTGATTTCAGACTCTTTCCCCCTCATAGACGCCTCCCACGTTTGCGCGCGAGTCGAGCCAGTCGGCGATCGGCGCGCGCGATCGCGGATGCGGCGACGGGCACGCGCACGCGCCCGCCCCGGAGATAGAAGGTGACCGGCGGCGCTGCAGATCCGCGATCGCTCGCACGGTCACCACTCGCATCGCTCGTCTCATCGGCATCGTCGCCGTCGTCATCGGCGAAGGGATCGACGGCGGGCGCCGGCTCCGGGGCGAGCGTGCGATCCTCGACCTCGATCGCACGAGGCGAGCGCGGGATCGGCGGTGGAACGATGGGTTCGCCGAGGCGGCGCGGCGCGGTGGGATCAGGCCCGCGAGACTGCGCAAGCCGCGGCAGCGCGGGACGATCCGGCACGGTCGCCGTGTGGGTCGCGGCCGTGCGCGTCGGGGTGCGAGTGCGGTGATCGGCAGGAATAGGTGCGCTGCGCGCCGTGCCATCGGGGGGGTGAGCACGTGCAGGGTCAACACGGCGCGCAGACGCAGAAGGGGTGGCGGCGCGATCGATCGATGGACGAACGGCCGCGCGGGCGGGAGATGGGGCGGCAGGGTGACGCGCAGAACGAATGGCTCGAGGAGCCGCGGGCTCGCGGGGAGATGCACCGCGGGTGCGCGGCGCGGGGTCGGCAGCGGGTGCGCGCGACGCGGAGCGGGGAATCGGCGGCGCGGTTCGCTCGATCGTGGCGGCGGCACGGCGCGGAGCCGCGGCGTCATCGCGCGTGGCGTTGCGCGCGGGGCTGCGGTCGGACTCGGGGGGAGCAGCGATCGCCGACGAGGTGCGCGAGCGGCCGGTGTCGATGGCGGGGTCAGCGCCATCACCCTGCCCTGCTCGGCCCGGACGGCCAGCGCGTTCCGCAAGAGAAGGCGCAGAGGCACGCGACGGCATCGTCGAGCTATCGGGAGGGGGAGATGACGGCGCGGCGGAGACGACGACGGGCGGTGGCATCGCCGGGTCGGCGCGACGCGCGCGCGTGGGCGGAGGGGCGGGCGCACGGCGCGGCGACGGCGGGGCGAGCGTGGACGGCTGGGCGGGGGCGAGCACAGTGGGTGGCGCGGCACGGTGAGACGAAGGCGTCGATGGAGCCGCGCTGAAGCTCCGGCGCGGCGGCGAGGCGGGGCCCGACGAGCGCGGCGCGCCGCGCGGGGTGACCGGCGGCAGTGGCGGCGGCATGGACGGGGTGGAGATCAGCTCGCCGCGCTCGTGGGGCGCGAGCGGGTTGAGCACGCGGTCGAGCTCCGCGAGGAGAGCGGCGACCTGATAGAGGTCGTCGCGCGGATCGCTGCCCGAGGGCTCGCTCACTTGGCCTCCTTGGGGATCCACTCGTCGAACACGCGCCACGCGACCTCGAGCTCGGGGTCGCGGCGCGGGCTGATCGTCGTCGAGCCGACGGTGAGCGACGAGGAGGTGCTGGGGTCGAGATCGAGAGGCAGCATGACGTGCGTCATGAGGCTGCGCGCGCCGAAGCCGGCGAAGCTGCGGTGTAGATAGGCGCCATGCAGCTCGGTGATGTCGCTCGGCAGGTACATCTGGCGCAGGTAGACGACCATCACCGGCTCGTCGTCGGCGCAGCACGCTGGCGTTGGCGTCGCTCCCGAGCCGTCGTCGCGCTTGGCCTCGCTGCCGGTGACGATCACGCAGCGGTCGACCTCGATCGCCGTCTGCCAGGTCTCGTTGTCGGCGTCCTTGCCGTGCAGGAGGAGAAACTCGCCCGGGGTGGCGAGGGGCAGCTGCTCGCCCGTGCCCGAGGCGGACTTCGGCGGCAGCGCCTTGAGGAAGAGGCGGTTGTCGCTCGGGGTGATCGTGCCCTCGAGCTCGAACCTGGCGATCGATGGGTACGGGCGCGCCATCGCCGGCGGCGCGGGCCGATCGTCGCCGCCCGCGTTGCCGAGGACGAGCGCCAGGCGCGAGCGGTGGGCGATCAGCGCGTGGATGATGCCGTCGGACGCGCGCGACGGGCGGCCGTCGCCCGGGAGCCCAGGGCGGTGCGCGCCGCGGTAGAGCTCGTCATCGTCGATCTTGCGGTAGTGGTCCTGGATCGGCGTGCCGGTGGCGATCAGGCCCGGGGTGCCCGGAAGGCCGGCGCCGGTCTCGACGGAGACGGTGAGCGACGGCACCTTGAAGCGCACGGGCGGCAGCTTCTTGCCGTCGAAGAGCGAGTCGATGACCGGCGCGGCGGTCGGCCGCTCGCCGGCGATGACGGCGATGCGTCCGGCCTGGAGCAGCGAGAGATCGGGCAGGTTGGACAGCGCGATCTCGGTCGCCCCGACGAGGATCTGCTTGCCGACCCTGGTGTTGGCGGGCAGCGGTACGCCGGCTGCGCCGCTCGAGTTGCCCGGATAGATGAGGCCGCTCTTCTGGCCCTTGAGGACGTGGTCGAGGCTGCGCGTGAAGTTGAGCATGTAGTCGCTGAACAGCCGCGACAGCACGAGCTGGTGCCGCCAGCGCATCCAGCCGCGGCGGTGCTCCCAGAAGAAGCGCAGCGTCCATTGCAGCATGCGGAGCTGGCGCAGCGGGCCGTCGGGGTAGCCGATGCGGTTCTCGACCGCGTCGTTCATCGCCTTGACCGCCTCGCCGTCGAGCGTGTCGAGCGCGGTCGGCAGGCCCGACGACGCGGTCGAGCCCTCGGCCTTGGCGAGCAGCTGCGCCCACTGGAGCTGGGTCGAGTAGCCGGGGACGCCGTGGTTGGCGATCGTGCTCGCCGCGGTGTCGAACGCCGTCGCCTGCTCGTCGAGCCAGTGCGCCGCGCCGGCGAGCGCGCCGGTGACGTCGTCGCCGATCCCGGCGTCGGTCAGGGTCTGCTTGGACTTGTTCAAGGTCTGGGCGTCGCTGCGCGCCTTGCTCGCGAAGTCCCGCGCGTCACCGGCGATGCGGTTCAAGATCGACTGGGTGAGCGGCGGCTCGACCGGGTTCAGGAGCTGCACGCTGAGTGGCTGCGGCTTGTCCTTGTCGTCCTTGGGGTGCTCGAGCTTGTGAAGCCGCTTGCTGCGCAGGCTCGACCACGACACGAAGTTGGCCGGGACGGGGTTGCCGTCCTTGTCGACGGCGCTGCCGTCCATCGCTTCCTGGCGCGCCGACTTGGGGAACAGGCCGGCATCGCCGACCGCGATCCCGATGAACGGCGGGCCGCCGAGGTTCAGCGTGCCGAACTCGTAGGTCGGCGTGCGCAGCGTGACCTCGCCGTGCTTGATGTCGCGGAACTTCGCGAGGGTGATCGTGCGCTGCAGGATGAGGTGCGGGTCGTCCTCGTCGATCTCCGGGTTGCCGTCGTCGTCCTTGGTGACCTCGTAGGGCGCACAGGCGTACTCGCACTCCTCGACGCCGGGGATCTTGCCGCCTTTCTGCAGCTCGTCGAGTGTCATCGACAGGCCCTCGCCGCCCGGTACCGCGGGCCTTGCCTCTTTGAGGCCGAAGCCGCTGGAGCGCTTGCGTGCGCGCTCGATGACCTTGAACACCGGCAAGAGCGCGCACATGGTCGTCGCATGGGTCTTGTCGTTGTCCGATGCCGAGCTGATGCGATCGAGGAACGTGTCGACGTGCTGCCACACGCCGCGCCACAGATCGCGCTCGGCGGACAGCCGCCGTCCGAGCCCGCTCACAGCTTGCCTCCGGTCGCCGGATCGCGCGGCGGTGCAGTGCCGTCGTCGGGTGGCGGATCGTCGTCGCGCAGCAGGTTGTCGGGCTCCTTGGAGCCATAGCCGAGCGCGAGCGACCGCGCGCCGTAGCGCTGCGCCTGCCGCGTGTGCGCGATGCCGTCGCGGATCTGCTGGTCGCCCGGGACGAAGATCCCGGCCTGATCGTAGGCCTCGACGGCCGCCACGCGCATGTTGTCGGCGGCGTTGGCGATGTCGTCGAACGGCTGGCCGATCGCCCCCAGCACATCGGGGTGCGTCACCGCCTGCTTGATCGCGTCGGCGAACGCCTCGGCCTCGGCCTTGGTGGTGGCCGCGAACTTGTCGCGCGCGTCCTTGGTGCCGTCCCACGACGACTCGAGGAGCGCGGTCGCCTTGCCGAGCGCGCCCTGCTGCGCGGCCTCGCCGAGCGAGATCTTGCCCTCGGCGAGCTCGATCGCCGTCGTGCCGCCGAGCAGGTCGAACAGCATCGCCGCCTTGGCGAGGTTGGGGCCCGAGGCCATGAAGCACACGCCGCCGATGTAGCCGCCGGGCGGGCGATTGCTCGCCGTCATGAACGCGTTCTTGAGGCCCGTGACGCCGCCCTGGGTCGCGACGCCGAGCGAGTAGAAGCCGGTGCTCTTGAGCGCGTCGAGCAGATCGATGATCGCCTGGATCGCGGCGGCCATCTGCAACAACAAGTTCGCCTTGTCGTGCATTGCCGCGGCGAGGTTCTTGATCAGCGCCGAGAGGTTATCGACCGCCGAGAGCAGGCCCTTGAGCGCCTCGGGGATCATGAGCAGCCCCTCGAGCGCGGGGAAGATGTCGCGCAGGCGCACCGCGCGCCAGTCGGGCGGCGTGCTGTTGACCTTGCGGGCGCGCATGCGGCGCGGATCAGGGTGCGGCGGATCGTACTTCTCGAACGCGAGCTTGAACTTGTCGATGTTGAGCAGCTTGCCGAGCAGGTAGAGGAACTGCGCGATCGCGTCGAGCGACGGCGCGGCGGCGACGATGAAGATCGCCTGGATCGGCGCACCCTCGGTGACGACCGGGCGCTGCAGGTCGCCCGGGTCGTCGAACGACGCGGCGAACCGATTGGCCCACCGGGTCCAGCCGTCGGGCGTCACCGGCGGCGGACCGTTGTCGCGCCCCGCCTTCCAGTCCTTGGCCGGCTCGATGAACAGCCCGGTCTCGCGGATGCTGCTCTCGCGCGGGGTGATGCCCGGCACGTCGAGGTACATGTACGCGCCGGTGTTGAGCAGGTCGTTGATGATGTCGCGGAGCAGCGCGTACGCCGCCATGATCAGCGCGCGCAGGATGTCGGGCAGGCCGATCAGGATCGCGGCGAGCGCATCGAGCAGCGCCGCGATGACCTGGAGCAGCGCGACGATGACTTGCAGTGGCGGCTTGATGATGCTGACCAGCGTGTCGAGCCCGGGGATCGACGCCAGGATCAGCGGCCGCCACATCGGCCCGCCCTCGACGGGCTCGATGCCGCTGGCCGCGTCGCTCTCGGCCGCAGCGGCCTCCGCCGCGGCCTCCGCCTGCTTGAGCTGGGCGGCGAGGTCGGCACAGCAGCGCTCGAGGGCGCGCTGGAGCTCAGCGATATCGGCGGGTGGGGCCATGGGGAGTTTCGCGCAGCTTGCGTTCGAGCTCGGCGAGCTTCTCGAGGCGATCGGTGTCCTGGGCGAGCCCGACGGCCGCGGCCTGCACGAGCAGCGCGCGCACCTCGGCCAGCCGCGCCTTGAGGCCAACGGGATCGAGCGGTTTCCAATCAGGGGGCTTGGTCATGATGTTTCAGGGGCCAAACGGGAAGCGCTTGAGGAATCCGAAGTACGACCAGTCGAGCAGCGGGGTGAGTGACGCCCACACGTCGAGCAGCGGGCCGTAGGCCACCGCGGTCAGCGGGTTCACGGCCTTCAAGATCTGGGCGAGCATCATGAAGTGGATCGCGAGGCCGTCGCCGAGCACCATCGGCGAGATCGCGGTCATGCCGCCGAGCTGGCACATGCCGATCATCGTGTTGATCGAGACGTTGCCGATCAGCGCGTCCATCGAGATCGCGTTGAGAGAGGGGCCCGGCATGTCGGGCATCACGGCGGCGACCTTGAACGCCTTGCCGGCGGCGATCTGCACGTTGCCGCCCGAGGTCAGGCCGAAGCCGCCCATCGCGGTCTCGTCGACGGCACCCGACACGCGCCGGGTGTACGAGCCGCGGACCTGGTCGGACCTGGGGCCGGTGGAGCTCTCGCTGACGCCGTTCTGATCGATCGTGCGGGTGTAGCCCGCGAGATCGAACGACTCGGCGTAGCCGCCCCTGGCCTTGAGCTCGACGTCGCCGTCGATCTCGCGCGAGCAGCCACCGTGGATCTCGTGCTTGTGATCGCCCGAGATCCGCATGGTCGCGTCGCCATCGATCTCGGCGACGTGGTTGCCCTCGTTGATCGTGGTGTGGTTGCCGGCGAGCATCGTGATGCCGTCCTTGTCGAGGATGATCCGGCTGCCGAGCGAGTCGCGGATCTCGACGCGCGCGGTGTCCTTGCGGTCGTCGAGCAGGATGTAGTGCCCGAGCGACGACTTGAGGATGCGCACGCCCGGATCGACGATGCGGTCGGGGTACGCCTCCTTGGGGATCTCGCTCGCGTCGGGCGCGAACCGCGCAGTCGAGTCGGGCTGGCCGATGTCGCCCGCGCCCGGCTTGCCCCACCACATGCCCGACCACAGCGGGCGCGACAGGTCGCCGCCCTCGAACTCGATCCACACACCGGCGCCGACGTCGGGGATCGCATAGAGGCCCTGATCGGGGCCGGCGTACGGCGTGCACGGCATGCACCAGCCGGTCTCGGCCTCGCCGAGCAGGCGCGGCACGAAGGCCTTGATGCGCCCGGTGTTCTCGGGGTCGGTGACGTTGGAGACGTAGCCGCGGTACTTGCCGTAGTAGCGGTTGTCGAGCCGCTCGATCAGCTGCTGGAGGAGCTCCTCGATCACAGCGCGCTCCCGTCGTCTTCGTCGTACTCGCGGATGCCCGACACGTCGCCCAGGTTGACGAACACCAGCGAGACCCCGTCGGGCGCGCGCAGCTGGACCACGTCGTCGAGCACCTGCTCGAACACGCCCGCGTACACCGCGCCGAACGTGGTGAACACGTAGAGCCGCTGGCCCTTCCGTTCCTCGAGCAGCTTGCGCATCAGGTCTCCAGCACCGAGCGCAGCTTGGTGACCGCGTCGAGCCGCACGTCGTGCAGGCTGCGCGACGCGCCCTGACGCTCGCGCTCGAGGCGGCGGCGGCCGCGGCGGACCAGGTTCTGCAGGCTCTCGACCTGGGTGGGCGGCGGCAGCGGCCGGCGCAGCTTGATCCGGCCGTCGACCGCCTCGATCACCGACAGCGTGATGCCGAGGTTGTGCTGCAGCGTGGTGAGCCGGCCGACCGCGGCGGTCTTGGCGTCGACGCCGTCGTCGGCGACCGCGACCTCGAGCTCGGGGGTGCGCAGGCGGGTGACGGCGGAGATTCCAGCGAGGGCAAAGACGTCAGGCATGGCGGCTCCTACGGGTTGAGCTCGACGTGGGCGTCGGCTTCCTGGACGAACACACCGGCGGTGGTGGCGTTGCCGATCACGGCGACCCGGGTGCCGCCGATGACCACGAGGCTGTGGTCGGCCGGGTTGTCGGGCGGCAGCGGGATCGGGAACGGGGCGAGCGGCCCGGCCGGGGTGACCTGCGGCCCGTCCGCCGACAGCAGGTCGCCGAGCACCTCGTGGACGACCGAGACCTTGTCGATCGAGTCCTGGATCGACGGCTTGGTGGTGTCGAGCCCGAGGACGTTCTGATCGAGGAGCTTGAGCGCCTTCCTGGGGTCGCCGCCCGACGCCGTCAGCAGCGCCGCGACCTGGGTCCTGGCGGTCTCGGGATGCTGCTCGTGCAGCGTGACCTGGTCGACGACCTTCTTGAGCGCGGTCACCGGGTCGTCGTCGTCGCCGGCGGTGTGGCCGTACAGCGTCTTGGCGCCGACGGTGTTGGCCACCGTGCCGCCGGGCAGCGCGGCCGCGAGCTTCTGGCGGGTGGCGAGGTCGAGCATGGTGCTCGACAGGCCGGTGCCGCGGGTCAGCGCGCGCGGCGCGAGGGCGTCGCGGGTGAAGATCGCGCGGCCGCGCACGTCGACCAGCGTCGCATCCGGCGACGGCTCGCTCGCCGGCTGCGCCAGCCCCGCGGGCTGCGCGACGTCGCCGGCCGGCGTGGTCGCGATGTCGGCGAGTAGCTCGGAGAACGTGTCGGACGCGAGGTTCTTGCGGCGATCGAGCGTGCCGAGCAGCGCGCGAGCGTCGACCGGAATCTGCAGCGTCTTGGCGCCGCCCAGGCCGACCGCGAGGTGCACGGCGCCGGGCTGCGGCTTGAGCGCCGCGGCGGTCTGCGCCGCCTGGTTCGCGGTGTCCTGGGTGTCGGTCTGGTGCACGGGCTCTGCGCCGACGATGACGTTGCCGGTGACCGAGACCGGCGCCTTGCCGGGCCGCAGCACGACGACGTTGGTCACCGCGAGGCACTCGCAGCGGTTGCTCGCGAACAGGGTCGAATCGGTCTTGCGCACGTAGGCGGCGCCGGCGCGGCCGCGGCTGCGCAGGTCGTTGCCGCTGACCGCCGCGGCGATCAGCGTGCCGCCGTTCGAGAGCAGGAGCAGCGCGGGGCCGGCGGCGTCGATGTCGTTGCCCTCGACGTGCACGCAGTCGTAGCCGCGGACGATCGGCGGCGGCACGAAGCGGATCGGCGGGCGCTTCAGGAAGTCGATCAGCGGGTGCTGGACGAACAGCCGCGTGCGGTCGATGTAGCGGCTCGCCATCGCGGCGGCCACGGTGGGCGCCTCGACAGTGTTGATCGGCAAGGTGAGCGTGCGCTGCAGGATCGGATTGACCGCCACGGTCTGGCGCAGCCCGCCGATCTGGATCGTGTTGTCGCCGCGCGCGAGCGGCGACAGCGGCGCGATGTCACGGATCGACAGCGCCGAGGCCGCCGCGGCGATCCCGGTCCGGCCGATCTGGATCGGGCGCGGCGGCGGCTCGCTGCCCAGGAACGGTGCCTGGGCGAGCTTTCCGATCAGCGCGCCGTCGATCGGCTCGGTCGTGACCAGGAGGCCCGCCCCGCCCGCGCCGCCGCCGAGGTGGCGCACGGCGTTGCCGCGCAGGCCGACCGGGCCGCGCCAGTCGATGACGATCTCGTGGAGCAGCGCGCGCAGCGTGGTGTTGCCGTTGTCGGACAGGACGTTGCCGCGGACCAGGAGGTCCCCCGCGCCGGCGGCGATCAGGACGCCCTGCCCCCACGGGTCGCCGGTGTCGACGGCGATGCCGGCGCAGCCGATCGCCTGGTTGTCGGTGATGGTGACCTTCGAGGAGCCGTCGCTGCGCGCCGAGATCGCGATCGCGGTGGCGCCGGCGATCCGGTTGGTCGCCAGCTCGAGCGCCATGCCGTCGTCGGGCGGCTCGGTCATGACGTGGCCGTCCGCGCCGCGGACGATGATGCCCGAGACCACCTCGGTGATGAGGTTGCCGGTGATGCGCGCGCGGCGCTCGACGCCGGCCGCAAACACGCCGTCGGCAGCCGACGGTGCGATGAGGAACGCGGGCGCCCGGTCGTCGATCACGACGAGGTCGATGCCGCGCGCGATCCGCGCGAGCCCCTCGTGGATGACCGCGGTGAGGCCCTGCAGATCGACGGTCTGCTGCGCGAGCGCGACGATGCCCGACGACAGCATCGAGGTGCGGTCGCCCAGGTACGTCTTCACGCGCGACAGCCGGGTCGCCGCGTCCTCGGACGGATCGACGACCAGCGTCGCGGCCTGGACCAGCGAGGCGGCGGCCGTGAGCTGCGCGGTGACCTGCCCGGTGTCGGCCGACAGCGCCCGGTCCGACGCCGAGCCGACCAGGGTCTCGAGCGTGTGGATCGCGCGGGCGCGGATCGGCGCGGGCGACCCGGAGGCGAGCCCGGCCTTGGCGTCGGCCTCGGCGTCGTGCGCGCGCTGGCGCTCGCCGGCGTCGGCGGAGACCAGGTCGAGCACGCGGTCGAGGTGCAACGCGAACGCGGCGAGCGCGGGGTCGACGCTGCCGGCGTCGGCCGAGTCGAGCTCGATCGCGAGCGCGCCGAGCCCGGCGATCCGGCGCTCGATCGGCTCGATCGGCTTGGGGTCGATCGCGAGTGGCAGCGGCAGCGCGGGTGCCAGGGTCGACCGGATCAGATCGAGCTTGCCGCGCGCGATGCCGAGCTGGGCGCGGCGCTGGGTGGCGTCGACCGAGGCGGTCTGCACCGCGGTCGCGGCCTGCTTGGCGAGCGGCGCGAGGTCGGGGTGCGCGGCGACCAGGTCACCGAGCTGGCCGACCATGTTCTTGAACGTGCCGAGCGACTTCTGCGCCGAGTCGTCGGACTCGGTCGCCAGGCCCGCGATCTGGCGATCGAGCGTCTTGGCGTAGAGGTGGATCGTCGCGGCCTGGCCCTGCGAGGCGGCGCGCGCGGCGTCGTCGGCGCTGACCGCGGCCTGGGTGAGCGTGCCCTCGGCGAGCCCCGACACGCGGCCCAGGGTCGAGCGCAGCCGCTCGACCGCGGCCTTGACGCTGCCGTTGGTGCGGTCGACGTCGAGGAAGTCGGCCGACAGGTCGTTGGCGAGCGCGCCGTTGGTCTCGCGCAGCTGGCTGACCAGCGCGTCCTTGGAGGCGCGGAGCTCGTCGAGCCGCGCCGCGTTGTCTCCCGTGCGCGTGGCCGCCAGCGTGTCGAGCTGCTTGATCGCGGCCGCCGAGAACGTGTGGACCACGGTCTTGGCCGGGCCGACGAGGTCGGTCGCCGACGGCAGGTCCTTCTTGCGCGACAGCTGGGCGCGCGTGGTGGCGACCTTGCCCAGCGTGCCGGAGGCCGCGAGCACCCCGGCGATGACACTGGGCGCCTCGATCACGCGCTTGAGGTTGGTGTCGAGCTCGGTCTTGAGCGCGTCGGGCAGGCTCAGGACCAGGCTGTCGAGGCGCTGGCGCAGCCGGGTCGCGACCGCCTGGATCGCATCGGGATCGCGGGTGGTCGCGAGGTCGAACTGCGCCGCGGCGTCCCACGCGTCCTTGGTGTCGTCGTCGGGCGCGGTCGCGCTCGCGGCCTGCGACAGGGTCGCGCGCAGCGCGTTGGCGGCCGCGGTGTGCTCGTCGGCGCTCTGCGCCGTGCGCATCGGCGGGATCTCGCGGCCGAGCGGCTCGGACAGCTGGCCGGCGGTGCCCGCGAGCTGCGCGAGCTCGGTGGTCAGCGCCTCGAGCGGCCCGGCCATGACCTTGGCGAGCGCCGGCCGCTGGTCGACCTTGGCCAGACCGTACGCCAGCGTGCGGCTGCGTAGATCCGACGCCGCGAGGTGGACGTCGGCGCGATCGATGCGGGTCGCGGCGGGCGCGAAGCCCAGGCCCGCGAGCACGTCGATCATCTCGGGGCGCGTGCTGGTGCCGTCGCCGCCGCCACCGTCGAGGTTCTGGTACGGCGCGCGGACGCTCTCGATCGCGTTGCCCTCGACCACGACCTCGGCCGCGGCGACGATCGCGATCGCCGAGGCCCGGATCTCGGCGCCGTCGATGTTCTTGGCGGCGTACGCGAGATCGCGGCCGACCTCGGCGATCCGGTTGCCGTTGACCAGGCCGGCCTCGACGCCGGCCATCACGACCGCGCCGCGCAGGGTCAGGCGCTCGACCCAGCGCATCGCGGCGTCGAGCGGACCGCGCACGCTGGGCAGCGCGCTGTCGACCAGCGCGGCGAGCAGGGCGCGCGGCGTGTTGGCCGCGCCGGCCGGCAGCGTGGCCGAGATGC
>DATIPJ010000225.1:0-4386 GCA_035472155.1 Kofleriaceae bacterium | reverse complement strand
GCTGTACAGCGGCGCCGAGGCCGATGCGCGCAGCGATCAATTCAGCTTCTGCGTCGCGCTGTTCACCGCGCTTCACGGTGTCCGCCCGTTCGAGGGCGATAGCTTCGAGACACTCGCAGCCAACGTGAGGGCGGGGCGCTTGCGCGAGCCCGAGACCGCCCGCCGCGTCCCGCGCCAGCTCCGGGCCGCCCTGCGACGCGGTCTCGCGGTCGAGCGCGAGCGACGATTTCCCACCATGGACGAGCTCCTCGCGGCGCTCGCTCCGGCCCGGGGCCGCTGGCGCTGGCTCGCACTGCACGCTGCGCTCACCGCGGCCGTGATCACCGCGATCGCGATGGCGACCGCTGGCGACAGCGAGCCGCCGTGCAGCGGCGCGACCGCCGCGCTCGACCGGATCTGGAACGCGTCGCGCGAGCAGCTCGTCGCGTCAGGTCTGCGCGGCGCGGGGGCGGCCTACGATGCCACCGTCGCCGAGGTGGCGCGTGTGCTGGCCCGCTACGCCGGCGACTGGCGAGCCATGCGAGAGGATGCATGCCGTGCGGTGCGCGTGCGCCGCGAGCAGTCCGAAGACGTGCTCGATCTCCGGATGAGCTGCCTCGACCGGCGATTGCAGTTGCTCGATGGGCTCGCCGGCGTGCTGTCATGCGCTCGATCGGATCAACATCGATCAGCTCGCCCGGATGCATGGTGTGCATCGCGCGACCGCAGCGCGCTGGATCCAGGCCGCGCGCGAGGCCGTCGTGGCCGGGACGCATCGCGAGCTGTGCAAGCGGCTGCGGCTGAGCCGCAGCGAGGTGGCGAGCGTGATCCGGTTGATCCACAGCGAGCTCGAGGTCAGCCTGTCGCGCGCACTGCGCCAGCCTGCATGACCTTCGAGCGCGTCTTCTCGTGAGGCGCAGGCGGGCGTACGCTCGCCGCATGAAGGCCGCTGCCGCGCTCGTGCTCGGTGTCGTGTGGGGCTGGGCCGCGCCGGTGCGCGCGGAGGCGCCGCCGCGCAATCTCGACGAGCTGCGCGCGCGGATCTCCGGCGTGCTCTTGCGCGAGCGGGTGCCGGGCGTGGGCATCGCGCTCGTCGAGGGCGACCGGGTGATCTGGGCCGGTGGCGTCGGCGTGGCCGACCGCGCGACCGGGCGCCCGGTCACCGCCGATACGCTGTTCCGGGTCGGCTCGATCACCAAGAGCTTCGTCGGCCTGGCATTCGTGCGGCTCGCCGAGCGCGGCCGCGTCGACCTGCGCGCACGGGTCAGCGACCTGGCGCCCGAGCTGACGATCGGCAACCGGTGGGCCAACGAGCAACCGATCACGGTGGCGCACCTGCTCGAGCACACCGCCGGGTTCGATGACATGCACCCGAACGAGAGCGGGTCGCCGCTGTCTGCCGAGACCATGCCGCTGGCCGAGGTCCTCGCGCGCAACCCGGCGTCGCGCGTCGCGCGCTGGCGGCCGGGGTCGAAGATGTCGTACGCCAACCCGGGCTACACCGTCGCGGCGTACCTGCTCGAGAAGATCACCGGGCGGCCCTACGAGGACGTGCTCGAGCGCGAGCTGCTCGAGCCGCTCGGGATGACCGGCGCGGCGCTGCGGCTCACCCCCGAGGTCGATGCCCGGCTCTCGCGCGGCTACGACGAGGCCGAGGAGGCGATCCCGTATCACGCGATCTATCACCGCCCGGCCGGCAACCTGATGGCGTCACCGCGCGAGCTCGCGGCGCTCGTCGTGCTCGGCCTCGCGCGCGGGCGGTACGGCGGACGGACGGACACTGGTGTCGCCGTCGGGCTGGGCGCGCTTCGAGCACGGCGAGACCGCGCGGCTCGACCCCGGCGACAGCACCTACGGACTGGGTGTCTACGGCGACGTCTCGGAGCGCGCGCTGATCCGCGGCCACAACGGTGGGATCGACGGCTTCCTGTCGTCGTACGGCTATCTGCCCGAGCAGGGCGTCGGCTACGTGATGCTGCTCAACTCGACGCGCTCCGGGCGCGCCTTCCAGGCGATCCGCCACCTGATCGTCGAGTTCCTGCTCACCGGGGCGCACGTGCGGCCGCCGCCGCGCGCGGTGGTCCCCGAGGGCGAGCTGCGGCGCTGGGTCGGCAACTACCACAGCGCGTCGCCGCGGCATCAGCTGTTTGCGTTCCTCGAGCGCGTGCTCCCCGGCATCGAGCTGTTCGTCGACGGCGGCCGGCTGTACGCGCGCGACGTGCCGTCGACCGGAGCCGCGATCGAGCTGATCCCGGTCGGCGGCGACCGGTTCCGGCTGCCCGATACGTGCGGCAGCGTGCTCGTGTTCGGTCGCGACGCCGAGGGCCGCCGCGTCTTCGGCGGCAGCCAGCCGTACTTCGTCGAGGAGACGCGCGCGCGGACGCTGGCCTACTGCATCGTGCCGACGATCTGCTTCTACCTCCTGGCCACCGGCCTCTTGTTCCCGTTGTCTCGCTTCCGCCGGCAGGTCGGGCCGTCACCGAGCATCGCGTGGCCGATGGCGACCGCGTTCTCGTTCTTCACGACGCCGCGCCTGTTCCTCGCCGCGTTCGAGACGGGCCGCTGGGGCGGCTGCAATCTGTACACGGTGGCGATCTTCGTCCTCACGCTCGTGTTCGCGATCGGCTCGATGGCGTGCGCGGTCCTGGCGCTGCGCTGGCTGCCGCGGCCGGGCTCGATCACCGGCAAGCTCCATCGCCTGCTGTTCGCCGCGGCCGCGTGTCTGGCGACTGCCTATCTCGCGGCGCACGACATCATCGGTATTCGGCTGTGGAGCTATTGAGCCGGGCGGTATCGCTCGCGGCCTCTTCGGACCCGGACCGTGTACGCGATGGCGCCGAGCGCGCCGAAGCAGATCATCAACAGTCCGAGCGTCGCGTTGACATCGAAGCTCGCGCCCGATGCGAGCGTCAGCACCACCGGGATGGCGCCGATCGCGACCAGCAACCCGTACAGGATCAGCTCCTCGGGGCTGGGTCGCTCGATCGATTCGGCGATCACGGGGGGATCTCGGTACGGATGCATCTCGCGACAAGCATAGCCGCGGGCGCGCTTTGGCATATGAAGAACGGATCAAGATGTCCTGGGGCGCGCGGGCGTCTTGATGCGTTCTTGATGCGGTCCGCCGCCTCGTCGAGGCGCAGATCGAGGGCCGCACACGCGGTCTGCTGGGCGAGCCGCGCGTGAATGTCGTAGTCTTGAACCGGGTGCTGGACGCGCAGTTCGGGCCCGCGAAGCCGAATGGATGACGATCGCGACGACCGACCGGACCCCGATGCCTTGCTCGCGAGCCTCAAGGCAGAGGAGAGCCGTGCGGCCCACGCGCGGCTGAAGATCTTCTTCGGCGCGGCGCCGGGCGTCGGCAAGACCTACGCGATGTTGCAGGAGGCGCGGCGCGCCCACGCCGCCGGCGACGACGTGGTGATCGGCGTGGTCGAGACCCACGGGCGGACCGAGACCGAGGCGCTGATCGACGGGATCGCGGTGCTCGCGCGGCGCGTCGTCGATCACCGCGGCGTGCGGCTGACCGAGCTCGACCTCGACGCCGCGATCGCGCGCAAGCCCGCGCGCATCCTCGTCGATGAGCTCGCCCACAGCAACGCCCCGGGCTCCAAGCACGTCAAGCGCTGGCAGGACGTGCTCGAGCTGCTCGACGCCGGGATCGACGTCCACACCACCGTCAACGTCCAGCACATCGAGAGCCTGTCGGACGTGGTGCAGCAGATCACCGGCGTGCGCGTGCGCGAGAGCGTCCCGGACGTGCTGCTCGAGCGCGCCGACGAGATCGAGCTGGTCGACATCTCGCCCGAGGAGCTGCTGGTGCGGCTGTCGGAGGGCAAGGTCTATGTCCCCGAGCAGGCGCAGCGCGCGGTCCAGAACTTCTTCCAGAAGGGCAACCTGCTGGCGCTGCGCGAGCTCGCGCTGCGGCGCACGGCGGCGCGCGTCGACGCCGAGGTGCTCGCGTATCGCAAGCAGCACGGCATCTCGTCACTGTGGCCGGCGGCCGAGCGCATCCTGGTCTGCGTGGGCCCCAGCCCGGGCTCGGAGCGGCTGATCCGCGCGACCAAGCGGATCGCCGAGGGCCTGCACGCCGAGTGGTCGGCCGCGCACGTCGAGCTGCTCGGCGCGCCGCCGCTGGGCGAGCGCGACCGCGAGCGCGTCGAGTCGCACCTGCGCCTCGTCGAGGTGCTCGGCGGCCACGTGGTCCGGCTCGCGGGGCCCACGGTCGCGGGGGCGCTGCTCGAGCACGCGCGCGGCAGCAACATCACGCGCATCGTCGCGGGCAAGCCCACGCACGCGCGCTGGCGCGATCGAGTGCGGGGCAGCCTGCTCGACGCGCTGATCCGCGGATCGGGGCGGATCGAGGTCCACGTCATCGCGCCGATCGACGAAGGCAAGCCGCCGCCG
>DATIPJ010000224.1:0-9457 GCA_035472155.1 Kofleriaceae bacterium | reverse complement strand
GTTCGAGCGCGCAAGCGCGAGGTCCGGGTTCGAGCGCGCAAGCGCGAGGGTCAGGGTTCGAGCGCGCAAGCGCGAGGTCCGGGTTCGAGCGCGCAAGCGCGAGGGTCAGGGTTCGAGCGCGCAAGCGCGAGCGTTGAGGTGATAGCCTCGCGCGTATGTCCGACACCGATGTGCTCGTCGATCTTCGCGGTAGCGCGGCCTGGGTGACGCTCAACCGCCCCAAGGCCGCCAACTCGCTGTCGCTCGCCGTGAACGAACGCCTGCAGGAGCTGGCGCTCGCGCTCGACGAGCACGCCGATGTTCGCGCCGTCGTGATCACCGGCGCGGGCGACAAGGTGTTCTGCGCGGGCGCCGACCTCAAGGAGCGCCGCGGCGTCCCCGCCGAGAGCGCCGGCGGCTATGTCACGGCGATCGCGCGCGCGATCACCGCGTGGGCCGACATGCGCAAGCCGACGATCTGCGCGCTCAATGGCTCGGCCTACGGCGGCGGGCTCGAGATGGCGCTCGCGTGCGACTTCCGCGTGCTCGCCGAGGGCGCCGAGCTCGCGCTGACCGAGGTCAGGCTCGGCATCATGCCGGGCGCGGGCGGCACCCAGCGCTTGCCGCGCCTGATCGGCGAGGCGCGCGCCAAGGAGATGATCCTCCTCGGGCGCCGGATCGACGCCGCGCGCGCGCTCGAGATCGGGCTGGTCAATCAGGTCGTGCCGCGCGCAGGGCTCGAGGCCGCGGTCGAGGGCATCCTCAACGAGCTCGCGGGGTGCGCGCCGCTGTCGCTGACGTCGGCGAAGCTCGCGATCGAGCGCGGCTATGGCAAGCCGATCATGGATGCGCTCGACGTGGAGCGCGAGTGCTACGACCTCACCCTGTTCAGCCAGGACCGGAACGAGGGGCTTGCGGCATTTGCCGAGGGTCGGCCGCCGCGCTACCAGGGCCACTGATCGCGCCCGGCGCGCCGCCGAACACGCGGAAAATTCTCACGCTGGGCGATCAGGTCGCCTGACCTGGGGGATTAGTCTCCGTCCCACATCCTGCGCCAACCGCGTCGTCGAGACGCGTTCACGTGGTTGCCGCGGCCTTGTCCGGCGGAGGCGACGACGTTCGCTGGCCTGGCCAGTGCACCGGCGGCCGTCATGGCTGTCTTCCGCGACCTGCTTCGGCGCTGGGGCTTCGTGAAGCTCGAGCGCTATGGGCTGGTGGTGACCCCCGACGACCGGATCCTGGCCACGCGTCCGGTCGCCCTCGACGACGGAGCCGGCGGCCGGATCGTCGGCTGGCGAGATGACGACCTCGCGATGGCCGAGCTGACGACGTGGCAGGCGAGTCCGGCCGCACGGCCGGCTGCGCATGTGCTCGCACAGCGGCCTGTGCAATTCCCGGCCATGCCTCCCGCGCCGCACGCCTTGCCGCCCGCGACCGCGCCGGCGATGCCGGCCGAGGTGGCACCCGCGGCTCCAGTCGACGAAGATGACTGGGAATGGACGATTGCACTGGCAAGGGCTCGGGCGGCCGAGGAACCCGGGACGGCATCGCTGCAAGCGCCCGCTGCGACGGCGCCCGCCGCCGAGCCGGTCGCCCCGCCGCCGGTTGCGGCATCGCCCCCGCCGAAGCCCGCCAAGGGCTCGGCGAAGAACCGCACGACCCGGCAGCTACCGACGGTGGAGGAGCCATGGGAGACGGTGCGGTCCTCGACGACGACGCGCGTGGTCCATGGACCGGACCGGACACCGGACCGGACCATGATCGGACCAGCGCCTGTACCAGCGCCCGCTGCGACGACGGCACCCCCCGCGACCCCGGTTGCGCCAGCCTCGAGCCCGGCACCCGCGGCGCGGGTCGCCCCGGCGACCGTCATCCCGGTGCCGCACCTGCCGTCGATCCTCGACGTGGGGCGTTCGACCTGGCTCGAGCCGGGGCCGCGAACGACGGCGACCGGGCCGATGGCGCCGCCCAACCGCCTGGCGAAGGGCACGGCGCCGATCGACGCCGACACCGAGCAGGTTCCGGCGCTGTCCGAGGACACCGTGCAGAGCTTTCCGGTCGGCGACCACACCACGCCCGGGATCGGGATGCCGCTCGCTGCTCGCGCGGTCGCGCTTCCGAGCCTCAAGCGGCGCGACGAGCGTCGCCGCTGAGCGCGCGGCGGATGCATACGCTCGCTGCCCTGGCGCTATGCGCGCTGATCGCGTGCGGAGGCAGCAGCGCGCCTCGGCCGGCGGCACCCGCTGTCGTGCCTGCGGTCGATGCCCGCAAGGCGGAGAGCGACGCGAAGGGATTGGTCGTCGAGATCTACGACACCGTCAGTCGCGGCAAGACCGACTCGCTGTTCTCGCTCCTGAGCGAGCGGTTGGTCGTGTTCGGGCCGCGCGCGACGGACGCGACGACGACGCGGTCCGACGCGCTGGTCGCGCTCGGCAAGGTGGTCGATCCCAAGGCGAAGCGGCACGCCGCGGTGCACTCGGGTGGCTTCGATGTCGTGACCTCGCCCGGCGGCCACTCGGCATGGATGTCCGATGTCCTGAGCATCGGCGGCGATCGGTTCGCGGTCACCGCGGTGCTGACCAACAGCGACGAGCTGTGGGCGGTGAGCGCGGCTGCGCTCGCCGAGATGCCGAGCGGCCGCCAGATCAAGGCCGAGGCGGCGCGCGATGCGATCGTGCCGCCCGGTGCGGCGGCCGCGGGCAAGCTCGATCCGCGCGCGGCCGATGCGGTCGAGCGCTTCAAGAAGGGGCTGCTCGATCAGCAGGTGTGGGGCGATGACCTCGCGGCTCGCGGCGACGCGGTCGTCATCGGGCCGACCGCGGGGGACGTCTCGCGCGGCAAGGCGGCGATCCAGCGCGCGTGGAAGGCGCGCCTTCGCTCGAAGGTGCGCGAGGCGACCAGCGGCGAGACCACCGCGGCGATGACGCCCGACGGGCAGCTGGTGTGGATCAGCGCGCCGGTCACGCGGGTGGCCGATGACGAGGATCCGATGCCGCTCCGCATCTTCGCGATCTACGAGAAGGACGCCGCCGGCTGGAAGATGATCGCGCTGCACGAGGCGCTCGCGTTCGGCGACGCCGGCGCAGGCGCGGCGTTCAAGAAGGTGCTGCCGCCCGCTCCGCCGCCGCCCGAGCCGCCGAAAGTCGAGGACAAGAAGCCCGAGGTCACTGAACGCGCTGCACCCACCGACAAGAAGCCCGAGGCGCAGGCCAAGAAGGCGAAGAAGACCAACACGGCCAAGAAGGCCAAGCCGAAGAAGAAGGACCCGCCGGCCGAGAGCCGCGCGATGCCGTGATCACTCGTCGCGCGGGGCCCGACTCTCTTCTTGTTTCATCATCGGCAGTGCGCTGCGCACGATGAGGCCGATGCCACCGACGAGCAGGACCAGCATCGTCAGCAGGTTCCACAGCGACGTCTGCTGGAAGTGGATATCGAGATTCGCGATGATCCCGATGACGATGATCAGCGCGCCGCCGAAGGTCAGCAGCCGACCGATGAAGGACTTGCCGTTGACGAACAGGATGCCGATGCCGAACAGCAGCGGCAGTAGCGTGATCCCGAAGCTGCGTCCGGCGCCGCCGAAACCGCTCCAGTTCCAGTAGCCACCGTTGACCTGCACCGAATGAAACAGCAGGTAGCCGCCGGCGACGGACATGATCAAGCCCAGCAGGAAGGTACGCGTGCCCCCCGGCGTACCGCCAACGTTGTGGATGTCCATTTTGCTGATCAACATGCGTCGTTCCGCGGCAGCGCGCAAGAGTGTCCTCGACCGTGCAACGTGGCGTCGCGACGTCACAAGATCGGAGCCACGCCCTTCAGGTCGACCCAGGTCGACTCAGGTCGACTCAGGTCGACTCAGCCTTGGGCGCGCATGCCGGGCGCTTCGTGACCGGTCGACGCGACGTACTCCTCGTAGCTGCCGCCGTAGATCCGCGGGCCCGCGGTCGATAGCTCGAGCACGCGGTTGGCGAGCGCGCGCAGGAACTGGCGGTCGTGCGACACGAACACCAGCGTGCCTTCGTAATCGGCGAGCGCGCCGACGAGCGCGCGCTTGGTGGCGATGTCGAGGTGGTTGGTCGGCTCGTCGAGCACGAGCAGGTTCGGCGCGTCGTAGAGCAGCTTGGCGAGCGCGAGCCGCGCCTTCTCGCCGCCCGAAAGCACGCGTACCGGCTTGAACACATCGTCGTCGTGGAAGCCGAACGCACCCGCGAGGCTGCGCAGGGTGCCCTGGTTGGCGAGCGGCGCGTGCTCGGACAGCTCCTCGAGCACGTTGCGGTCGCCCGACAGGAGGTCCATGACGTGCTGCGCGTAGTAGCCCAGGGTCACCGAGGCGCCGATCGATGCGTCACCCGCGTCGGGCGCGAGCGCACCGGCGATCATCTTGAGCAGCGTGGACTTGCCGGCGCCGTTCTCGCCCATCACGGCCCAGCGCTCCTTGCGCCGCACGGTGAGCGTGAGGCCGGCGTGCACGACGCGGCTGCCGTACGCCTTGCGCAGCCCGGCCAGCTTGACCACGTCGTCGCCCGAGCGCGGCGGTGTGCGGAACTCGAAGCGCCGCTCGACGATGCGGCGCGGCTCGGCGATCTTCTCGATCTTGTCGAGCTTCTTGAGCCGGCTCTGGACCTGCGCGGCCTTGGCGACGTGGGTCTTGAACCGCTCGATGAACCGGCTCTCCTTGGCGAGCCGCGCCTGCTGGCGCGCGTACTCGGCCTCGCGGCGCGCTGCCTCGATCTCGCGCATCGACTCGTAGAAATCGTAGTTGCCGCTGTACGAGCGCAGCTGGCCGCCGTCGATCTCGACGATCTTGCCGGCGACGCGGTTCATGATCTCGCGGTCGTGGCAGGTCATCACGACGGTGCCGGTGTAGTCGCGCAAGAAGCCCTCGAGCCAGAGGATCGACTCGAGGTCGAGGTAGTTGGTCGGCTCGTCGAGCAGCAGGAGATCGGGCCGCGCGAGCAGGATCTGGGCGAGCGCGACGCGCATCTTCCAGCCGCCCGACAGCGTGCCGACGTCGCTCTGCATCTGCTCGTCGGCGAACCCGAGGCCGTGCAGGATGGTCTGCGCGCGGGCCTCGAGCTCGTAGCCCCCGAGGTCCTGGTAGCGCGCCTGGACCTCGCCGAACCGCGCGACCACGTCGTCGAGGTCGTCGCCCGCGGCCTCGAGCCGCGCGCCGAGCGCGATCAGCTCTTCACCGAGCCTCGCCACCTCGCCGGCGCCGGCGCAGGTCTCGGCCAGGATCGACCGGCCGCGCAGCTCGCCGACATCCTGGCGGAAGTAGCCCAGGGTCAGCTTGCGCGGGCGCTCGATCGCGCCATCGTCGGGCTGATCCTCGCCGGCGATCAGCCGGAACACGGTGGTCTTGCCCGCGCCGTTGGGGCCGACCAGCCCGACCTTGTCGCCCGGGTTGATCTGGAAGGACGCGTCGACGAACAGAATTTGCCCGCCGTACTGCTTGCTGACCGAGCTGAAGGCGATCACGTGGGCCGGTCTATATACCAGGTGCGCGCACGATCGACATCCGTGCGCGGCGTCGCCGATTTCTGTGGCTACTTCTGTGAATAAACGAAGCGAACGGCGGTGCACACCGTGGTCGCCTTGCCGTCGACGATGAACGGCTTGTAGCGCCACTTGCCGCGGATCGTGTTCTGGATCTTGCTGTCGTAGGCGGGGAAGCCGGTGCTCTTGAGCTGCGACACCGAGGTGACGTTGCCGTCGGGCGCGACGCACAGCTTGAAGCTGCCGGCGACCTTCTCTTGCCCCGAGCGGCCGATCTCCGACTGCGTGTTCTCGTCGGGGATGATCTCCTTCTCGCCGGCGATCCGGTTGGCGTCGAGCGCACCGGGCGTGATGACCTGCGGCGCCGCGGCCGCAGCAGGCGCGGTCGACGGCGCAGCTGGCGCGCCTGCAGGCGGCGCGATCACCACCGGCGAAGGCGGGGTCAGCGCGGCCGACAGCGGCGGCGCAACCGAGGCGGGCGTCGACGCCGCCGAGGAGCCGGGGGACCCTGGCGGCCCCGACGCAGGCGATGACGCGGCGACCGCGGGCGGCGCGGCCGCGGCGGGCGTGGTCGGAAGCTCGGCGCGCGTGCTCGGCGGCGCCGTGCGCGCGGCGGTGGACTCTGCGGCCTTGGCCGCGACCCGTCGCGGCGCGATCTCGGGGCGCGTATGCGGCACCAGCGGAGGCGGCGGGGCGGTCTCCTGCACGGTCTGCGTGCCTCCCTCGGTGGACGGCACCGTCGCAGTGGCCACCTGCGGCACCGGATCCTGGATCGGCGTGACGACCGGAGCCGGGGGAGGCGGCGTCTGCGCCACCATCGCGGGCGAGGGCGAGCCGCCGCCGCTACCGGCGAGCTGCCAGATCGCGACGCCGAGGATCACGACGAGCGGCGCGCTGATCATCGCGACCTTCACCGGCGTGAGGGCGCGCGATGGCGGCCGCTGGCTCTCCCAGCCCATCTTCGAGTCGGTCGGTGGCGGCGTCGCGGGGCCGGGCTCCTGCAGCTGCGGCGCGCTCGCGTGCAGGGGCTCGGGCGGCAGCGCGCCGGGGAGCGGCGTCAGCATTCCGCTCGGCATGCTCGACATGCTCGGGCGCGCGATCGCCCCGCTGCTGCGGCGGTCGCCGCGCGGGCGATCCGTCCAGCTCTTGCTCGGCGCGGTGCCACCGCTCGGCGGCGGCACCACGTCGATCGCCAGGATGTCCTCGCCGTCGAGATCGAGCCACGGCTCGGGCTTGTCGCCGAACTGCTTGCGGAGGTACGCGCCGATCGCCGCGGTCGATGCGGCGAGCCGCGCGCGGGCCGCGAACTGCTCGAGCGCGATACGGAGCTCCTCGGCGGTGAAGTACCGGCGCTCGGGGTCGGGCGAGATCGCCTTCATGATGATCGCCGACAGCTCGTTCGGCAGATCGGGGCGGCGGACCTGCGGCAGCGAGACCCGACCGTTGACGATCTGGTCCATGACCAGGTAGTCGTTCTCGCCGCGAAACAGCCGCGTCGTCGTGGCGAGCTCGTAGAGCACCACGCCGAGCGAGTAGACATCGCTGCGGCGATCGACGTCGCTGCCCCGGCACTGCTCGGGCGACATGTACGAGACCTTGCCCTTGAGGCTGCCCGAGCGCGTGTCGTGGCGGCGCGAGGCCTTCGCGATGCCGAAGTCGACGATCTTGATCGAGCCGTCGTAGCCGACGAGGATGTTCGACGGCGAGACATCGCGGTGCACGATGCCGATCGGTCGCTTGTCGACGCCGCGCCGCTCGTGCGCGTAGTGCAGGCCCGACGCTGCCGCCGAGACGATCGCCACCGCGTAACCGAGCGGCACGTGCGCGCGCGTCTTCGACGCGTTCGACAGCAGCGTGCGCACGTCCTCGCCGTGCAAGTACTCCATCGCGATGAAGAACTCGCCATCGGCCTCGCCGATGTCGTGGACCTGAACGATGTGCTGGTGATGCAGGCTTGCGGCGACTCGAGCTTCGTCGAGAAACATTCTGATGAAGCGCTCGTCCTTGGCGTGTTGCGGCCGGATTCGCTTCAGTACGACGTGGCGCTCGAAGCCCTCGATGCCATCGGTGCGCCCCAGGAGGACGTCCGCCATCCCTCCCGAGGCCAGGTGCTTGAGCACCATGTATCGCCCGAGGCGTGCCACCATTCGTGGCAGGGTATGCAATTAACCCGCGTTCGCCAATCTCCTTCTCATCTCATTCGCCTACATGTCAGCCGGCCTACTTCGACGACAACTTCGCCGCGGCGCGCCACGACGAGGTCAATGCGGGCATGATCGCGCCCATCGGGTGAATGGCAATCGAGATCGCGCATCCGGAACTGAATCTCGTTAACAACTCATTTCCTTCCGAGCGTCCCGCTCGGGCACCTGCGGGGTAGCGCGACAAAAATCTCGCAATCGTGCCGAGGTCGACGTGTCGTTTTGCTACGCGATCAGATGTTTGACCAGCTCGTCGACGGCGCCGTCGGCGAGCGCGCGCAGCTCGTCATCGCTGCGATCCTGGATCGGGTGCGCCACGAACACGCGCGCCGGATCGAAGCCGAGCGCCTTGGCCTGCGCGGCGGCGGCGGAGACGAACTCCGTCGACGCGACGAACACACCCGGCAGACCCAGGCCCTCGAGGTCGGTGATGTCGTGCACACTGCACGACGTGCAGCTGCCTCAATCGGCGAGGCCTTCGATCACGCCGTCGCACTCCTCGGCGATGCGCCGCCGCAGGTCGACCGGCGCCGGCTTGGTGAACGTGGGCTTGCTGTAGCGGCGAACCTTGGCGCCGCGCGCCGCGACCAGCTCGGCGACGCGATCGAGGAACACGCTGCCGCGCGGCTTGGAGATATCGAGCAGGCCCACCGTCCGGCCGGCCAGCTCCGGCAGGCGCGATGCGCTGGCACGCTCGACAGGGCGGCGCTCACCGGTGGGATCGAGCAACGTGGTCGTCATGGGAGCACCTCCTGGGTCGTCAGCTGGCTGCCGAGCTCGCCCGACACCCAGCCTTCGATGATGGCCGAGAACATCCCTGCCGTACCGCCCGCGTGGACGATCGCCAGGTCGCCGGGCCGGAACTTGGGGACCTTGCGCCCCACGGCGAACGCGGCCGGGATGCCTTCTTCGATGCCGCCGGCGCCGCGCGCGAGCTCGCTGCCGTCGATCAGGAGCAGCGCGTCGAGCTCGCTGCGCAGCCGCGCCTTGGTCCAGCCGGCCGCGGCGAACACGCGCGCATGCTCGGGCGAGACGACGAGCATGGCGCCCATGCCGAGCACGAGCTTGGGGTGGCTGACCGCGCGCAGCTTGGCGGCCAACGTTCGCGCGAGCGACTCGGGGGTGCGCGAGATCTGGTCGACGATCGCCGACGGGCCGTGCCCGGGGAACAGCGACACCGTCGACGTGCCGCGGGCAAAGCCCTGGTCGACCGACAGCGGCTCCCACGGCGAGGTGGCCTCGTCCTCGGCGAAGCAGAACGAGATCTTGCCCGGGCCGCCGAACGTGGCGCGGTCGATGCCGCCCGGGATGCCGCCGCCGACGTTGCGGACGACGAGCTGCAGCGCGCGTCCGATCGTGGCGTTGGCGCGGTTGCCCTGGCCCATGCAGTTGAGCCCGCTGTTCATGCCGATGCGCTGAGCGATCGGCCCGTTGACGACGAGCACCGGCCCGGAGAAGTACGTCGTGCACAGAAGGCCGTGCATGTTGAAGCGGTCGGTGCACGCGGCCTGCACCGCGGCGAGCACCACCGGCAGGTACTCGGGCAAGCACCCCGCCATCACCGCGTTGATCGCGACCTTCTCGACCGTGCACTCCACGAGGTCCGGGGGTGCGAGCACGACGACCTCGTCAGGAGCGCGCGTCGTGCCGGCGAGCATGCGTGCGACGCGTGCGACCGTCGGCGGCACGACCGGTAGCCCGTCGGACCAGCCCCGGGCGAACAGGGCCTCGTGCACGTCCTCCGCACCGCCGAGCTCCGCCAATCGGGCCCGCAGGCGGGG
>DATIPJ010000223.1:0-3527 GCA_035472155.1 Kofleriaceae bacterium | reverse complement strand
GGTCCGGACGTCGTTGCGCAGCGACTCGACGTCGGCCCCGATATCGGCGCTGTTGCGCTTGAGCACGCGGGTCGCATCCTCGAGCACCTTCTGGAGCTGCGCGATCTGCTCGTCGAGCGTCTTCTCCTTGGCGTCGAGCCGGCCGCGGATGAGCGTGACATCCTTGCGCAGCGTCTCGCCCTCGCTCTTGGTCGTGACCCAGAAGCACCCCGTCATCACCACCGGGCCTAGCAGGAGCGCGCCGAGACTAAAAAAGCCGAGGGGGAACCAGCCGAGCTTGTTCACGAGTACCTCCGTTGATCCATTAATGCCACTGGAACTCGACGCGCCGATCGCGGTCGTCGCCGAGCCCCGTCGGCTCCGTCTCGCCCTTGGGGACGATCTGGAGCCGCGCGGGGTCGGTACCGAGGCGCGACATGTAATCTGCGACGGCCTGGGCGCGGCGCTCCGAGAGCGCGATGTTGTATTCCTCGGTGCCCGACGTGTCGGTGTGACCGACCAGGAACACGTTCTTGCCCTTGGTCTTCTCGATGCAGGCGACGTTGGCGCTGAGGCGCTCGCGCTCGCTGGGCTGCACGGTGGAGTCATCGAACGCGAAGTAGACCGTCGACAGCGTGCACGTGGCGTCGCCCGGGCTCGACGAGGCGCCCGCCTTGCGGCACGCGCCGTTGACGCAGTCTTCGTCGTCGGCGCAGTCCTCGTTCTTGCTGCACGCCTTGCCGGCCTCGCACAGGCCCGCCTTGCAGCTCTTGCCGGGGCCGCACTCGGCGTCGGTCGCGCAGGCCTTGCACTTGCCGGCCTGACAGACCTTGCCCCCGCACTGGCCGTCGCTCTCGCACTCGGGCTGCACGCAGGCGTGCGCGGTGCAGCGCTGGCCCGCCGGACACTGCTTGTCGGTCAGACACTGGACGCAGGCACCCGCCGAGCAGAGCTCGCCGTTCTTGCAGTCCTTGTCGCTCTTGCAGCCGGGCTTCTTCGAGGAATCGCCGCAGCTCGTCGAGGCAAACCCGAACACCAGGGCGACGGTCGCCACCAGGAGGGCTGCGCCAACAGCTGAGGGTGAACGATGCATGGAGTGGAACCTAAAGGCCCGAGAGACGTTAGTCAAATGCGCGCTGTGCTAGCTTTCGTGGGCGATGGCGCGCAGCACGCTCCTGGTGATCGACGATGAGCCGAACATCCTCACCACGGTGCGGCGCTCGCTCGAGCTCGAGGGTTATGCGGTCGAGGTGGCGGCCAACGGGGCCAGCGGCCTGGCCAAGATCGCCGATAACGACATCGACCTGGTGCTGCTCGACGTGATGATGCCGGGGGAGAGCGGCATCGAGGTACTGCCCAAGATCCGCGCTGCCAGCCCCGAGACCGTGGTCGTGATGATGTCCGGCAACGCAACGATCGAGACCGCGGTCCAGGCGACCAAGGCGGGAGCGCACGACTTCATCGAGAAGCCGCTGTCGGGCGACAAGCTCCTGCTCACCGTGCAGAACGCGCTCAGCATGGCGCGCCTGCGCCACGAGAACGCCCGGCTGCGCGGACGCACACGGTCGGACTTCGCGATGATCGGCAAGGGCGCCGCGATGCGCGCGATCTTCGACAAGGTCGCCAAGACGGCGCCGAGCACCGGGCGGGTGCTGATCACCGGCGAGAACGGGACCGGCAAGGAGCTGGTCGCGCGGGCGATCCACGACCACAGCAAGCGGGCCGACGGCCCGTTCGTGAAGCTGAACTGCGCGGCGATCCCGAGCGAGCTGATCGAGAGCGAGCTGTTTGGCCACGAGAAGGGCGCCTTCACGGGTGCGACGCAGCAGCGCCGGGGCAAATTCGAGCTCGCCGACGGAGGGACGCTGTTTCTCGACGAGGTGGGGGACATGAACCCCAGCGCGCAGGCCAAGGTGTTGCGGGTCTTACAGGAGAACGAGCTCGAGAGGGTCGGCGGCGCCGAGACCATCAAGGTCGATGTGCGCGTGGTCGCGGCGACCAACAAGGATCTCCATGCCGAGATCGCCGCCGGGCGGTTTCGCGAGGACCTTTACTACCGGCTCGCCGTGGTCCCGATCGAGCTGCCGCCGCTGCGCGGGCGGCGCGAGGACATTCCCGCGCTGGTCGAGCACCTGATCGAGCAGGTCTGCGTCGACAACGACCGCCGGCGCAAGCGGGTGGCGCCCTCTGCGATGACGCTGATCATGCAGCACGAGTGGCCGGGCAACGTGCGCGAGCTCAAGAACGTGGTCGAGCGGCTCGCGATCCTGACCGGTGAGGCGGAGGTCATCACCGAGGCGGATGTCGGGGATGCGCTGCCGCGGGTCAAGGCGGTCAAGGCCGACTTCGCGCGCGGCACGCCGTTCAAGGACCTCGTCGCGGCCGCCGAGCGCGAGATCATCATGGCCGCGCTCGACGCCAACGATCACCACGTGTCGAACACCGCGCGCGAGCTGCAGCTCGAGCGCAGCCACCTGTACAAGAAGATGCGCGCGCTCGGCATCGACCACCGGGCCGACGACGAGAGCGCTGGTTAGGGCTGGTTAGGGCGCCGGCGGCGGATAGACGATGCGCGCCCGGGCCGCCGTGCCGACGACGTCGGGCGGCTGCGCGCTGGCGTCGCTCCACATCGCGACGAAGCCGTCGGGCAGGCCGACCACCGAGGGCAGCCGCTGGTCCCCCGGGGTCGTCGTCGGAATCGCGAACACGTCGGTGAGCGGCTCGCCGGAGGCGCGCACGATGCGTCCGGAGACGTCGCACATCCGCGGTGCGTCGAACGAGGCGCAGGTGTGCCAGGCGAGCATCAGCGTGTCGTCGGAGCGGACCGCGATGCCGAACGAGTCGCGGCCGCCGGCATCGGTGGCGTTGCGGTCGGTGATCAGCGCCGGGGGCCCCGAGAGCTTGCCGTCGGCGGTGACGCGGTAGAGCTGGATGCGGCCAGGGTCGGCGGGGTCGTCGATCTTGCCCGAGCGCACGGCGAGCGCGAAGCTGCCGTCGGATAGGCCCGCGGGGCGCGCCTCGTCGACGGCCTCGTCGACGGTCCTGGCGATGAGCACGGTGTCCGCGGTGGCGAAGGCCCCCGAAGTGAGCGCGGTGCGCGCGTGGAGGTCGCCGTCGACGATCCAGGTGAACAGGACGCGGTCGGCGGTGCTGGCGATCGCGCTGCGGTGCGGGAAGTCATCGGGGCCGCCGGCGGCGGACACGGTCTGGGCCGCCGCGGTGGTGGTGCAGTCGGGCTGGACGAACACGCCGCGGATCACCTCGGTGCTGCCCACCGAGGCGTTCCACACGGCGGCGAACGTTCCGTTGGACAGCGCCGCGATCGACACGACATCGGCGCTGTCGGTGGCCACGAAGCGCTGCTGGGCGGTGGCTTGTCCGCCGGCGTCGAGCGCGCGGCACGCGACGCCGGCGAGGACGCCCTGCACGGGGTAGGCGTCCCACAGCGCGATCGTCGTCGACGCATTCGATGCGACCGCAGGCGTGCTGAAGGGCGTCGTCAGCTCGGAGGTCAGGGTGAAGGCGTTGGCGCTCGCGGCCGCGGCGGT
>DATIPJ010000222.1:0-7659 GCA_035472155.1 Kofleriaceae bacterium | reverse complement strand
GCCTGCTGGAAATTCCGCACCATGGTGGTGGATGCGGAGGCCCAGCTCGCCCGTTCGCTCGCGCGCCGCGCCGAGGTCGAGCGCAGCAAGCTGCGCACGATGGTCGAGTACGCATACTACCCGCGGTGCCGGCGGCAGTTCGTGCTCGAGTACTTCGGCGACCAGGACTGGGTCGACCGCGATCGCCGGTGCGGCGCATGCGATACCTGCGAGGCGATCGCGCACGGTCGGCCGACCTCGATGGTGCTGTCGCCTGCCGAGCTCGCTGCGATCCGCGGCGTGCTGTCCCTGGTCGGCGCGCTGCACGGCCGGTTCGGGCGGATGCGCGTGGTGAAGCTGGCGATCGGCAGCGACGACGACGCGCGGTTCGAGGAGCTGCCCGAGCGCGGCTGTCTGCGCGGCTGGCGCGAGCGGCCCGCGCTGGACCTGATGCGTGCGCTCGAGGGCGCGGGGCTGATCGAGGCGTCGCGCGGCGAGTACCCGACGATCTCGACCACGCGCCGCGGCGATCAGGTCGCGATCGGGCGCCTCGAGCCAACGGACATCGGGCTCCAGATGCCATCGCCCAGCCGCCCGGGCCGAGCATCGAGCGGAAAGAAACCGCGCGCCCGCAAGAGGTAGCGGCTACGCCTTGCGCGCGCGCCAGGCCCCGATCGCGCGGACGCCGTAGACCATCCAGGCGAGCATGTAGACCGCCACGAGCACTGCGCCGACAGCCCAGCTCGCCCGGCGCAGCTCGCCGAGCATGTCGAGCGGGGCGTGCTCGGCGATCCAGAACGCGCCGCCGGCGGTGCCCGCGAGCATGCCCGTGATCGCCCACCACGAGCGCGGCCGGTGGCCGACGTTGAGCGGCGCGCGGGTCGTCGCTGGAACGAGCGCGGGCACCGGACCCGAGCCGGACCTCGAAACCGGACCCGAGCCGGGCCTCGAAACCGGGCCCGAGCCGGGCCTCGAAACCGGGCCCGAGCCGGGCCCCGAGACCGATCTCGACACCGGCCCGGAGGTCGACCCCGGAGGCGGCGAGGACACCGGCGCCGAGCTCGACGCGTGCGCGAGCAGCGGGACCGCGTCGGTCGCCTCGATCGCGGGCGGCTCGTCGAAAAACGCGATGTCGATCTCGATGCTCGGCTCCTCGAGCGCGAACAGCGTGTCGGAGGCGCCCGCGCGCAGCGACGTGGCCAGCGCGTCGAGCGCCGCCTTGACCTCGCCCATGGTCTGGAGGCGGTCGTCGCGCGACTTCGCGAGCAGCTTCTCGAACAGCAGCCGCTCGAGCTCGGCCGGCACGGGGCGGTCGAGCGGCGCGGGCGGCTCGTCGACGATCTGGTGCAGGAGCTGCCGGCGATCGCGGTTGGCGTGCGGACAGCGCGCGCACAGCATCTCGTAGAGCAACACGCCGAGCGCGTAGATGTCGGCGCGGCCGTCGACGAAGTCTGGCATCGTCACCTGCTCGGGCGCCATGAACTCCGGCGTGCCGGCGAGCTGACCGCGCTGCGAGCCATCGAGGTCGGACTCGAGGAAGCGCGAGATGCCGAAGTCGAGCACCTTGACGTGATCGACCGCCTCGCCGCGATTGATCAGGAACACGTTGTCGCTCTTGAGATCGAGGTGAACGATCTTGGCGTTGTGCGCGGCCTCGAGCGCCGACGCGATCTGGCTCGCGATCTGAAGCGCGCGCCGCACCGGCAGGCCGCCGAGCCGATAGACCTCCTCGATCAGCAGCGTGCCCTCGAGGTACTCGAACACGATGTACGGGATCCCGTTGCGCGTGAACCCCATGTCGGTCGACTCGACGATGTGCGGGTGACCGAGCGTTCCGGCGGCCGACGCCTCGTTCATGAAGCGCCGGACCATGGCGCTGTCCGAAGCCAGCTCGGCGTGCAGCAGCTTGAGCGCCACGCGCCGGCGGATCAGCACGTGCTCCGCGAGGTACACGGTGCCCATCCCGCCGTCTGCGAGCTTGCGGATGATCTGGTACCTGCCCTCGACGACGTCGCCGAGCTGGAATTCGGGCGCGGTCACGAACAGGCCTGGGGCTCTGTTCGGAGGCGATTTCGTGACGCGGGCGACCCTCACGAGCACACGGTTCAGAGCATTCCTCATGCCAGTGCGAATGGACTTCGCGGTCATCGATATGTGCGTGACAGAACACGGAATAGCGCCCACGAACCGCGCCCTTGAACCCATCCGCCCATACATCGTCCCAGAGCTTCGGCGCGCGAGCCGCTGCGCACCGAGCGACGCCGCTCAGCACCGGCCGTGCACAGCGATGCAGACGAAGCGGATTTTGGTGGTGATGGTGAAGCGCTACCAGTGCAACGAGAGCGACGCGCCGGCGGCATCGGGGCGCAGAAGCGGCGCGATCGCGATCCCGGGCTTCTTGGTGCGCGTGCCGGTCGGCGAGCTCTCGGCCGTGTGCACGTCGCGCGTGAGCATGATCAGCGAGACCACCGCGCCGAGCACGCCCACGCCGCCGACGACGTAGCCGATGTAGATCCGCGTCTTCCAGGTGCACGCGCGGGTGAACGCATCCTGGTTGGTGACCTCGGCGCCCTTGTTGATCCGGATCTGGTCGAAGCTCTGACCGCAGTCGCTCGCATCCGGCGCCTGGACCTTGGCGTACTGCATCCCGGTCGCCGGATCCGTCGCGGGCGCGTACGTCACCTTGTTGTGGTTCACCATCTGGTCGTTGCTGTAGTAGGCGAAGCCGCCGCCGGCGATGGCCAGCGCGATACCGCCGCCGAGCGACCACTTCCACGCCGCCGCGTGGTGCGCGGGGGACGACGTCGACGCCTGCGCCTCGAGCGACGCGTCGAGCGTGGTCGGCTGCCCGCTGCGAACCAGCACGCTCTGCTCGAAGCGCGCGTACCCCGGCGCCTCGATCGCGACCGCGTGGCGCTCCTCGCTCATCACGTTCACCGTGAGCTTGCCGCGCGCGATCGTCCCGCGCGCCACGTCGTCGACGAACACCTGCCCGCCATCGACCGCGTCGCCGCCGCGCGTCCGCGCCTTGATCACCAGCACGCCCGCGGCGGCAGCGGCGTTGCGCTCGCCGAACAGCCTGCCGTACAGCCGCTTCGACATCGTGGTGACCGAGGTGCCGACCGGGATGTCCTCACCTGTGGTGTCGAACGTCTTGGCCTTGACGTCGAGCAGCCGGACCGAGATCCGGTAGTGCTCGCCTCGCTTCTCGATGTGCCCGTAGAGCAGGAAGTCGGCCGAGAGCCCGATGCCGATCAGCGCCATGCAGGCGGCGGCCTCGTTGTCGCAGGAATTCAGGAGCTTCTCGTCGGTCAGCTCCTTGGTGCTGTTCTGCGCCAGCGCGTAGGGGCTCGCGTCCGATTGCACGCGCTGCCGCAGATCGATCGTCAGATCGCGCGCGACCTGCGTGACCGTCGGATCGACCGTCCCGCTCGCCCCGGGGATGACCTCGAGCCCGAGGATCGCGATCTTGGGCTTGGCCGCCCACGCCGCGCTGCCGGAGCAGAGCAGCCACACGACGCACGCTGACGCGAGGACGCTGCGCATGGTCGAGCCACTCACCAGTCGACGCGCAGCGTGGCTCCACCGCCGTCCGGCGTCACGATCGGCGTGATCGCCAGCTCGCGCCGCTTGCGCCGGCTCGCTTTCGTCGAGGGACTCTCGCCGCCATCGCTGTGGCGGATGAAGGCCATGAAGAACGAGCCGACCACCGCAGCGCCGAGCACGCTGCTCACGACGAAGCCGATCTTGTTCTTCTGGTTGTGGTCGCATGCGTTCTTGAGCGCGTTCGACTGCATGGCGTCACCGCAGTTTGCGTCGGTCGTGTCGGACGGCGCGGCGCTCACCGCCTTGCGCCACTGATAGATCGTGTACCCGATCGCCCCGGCGTCCAGGACGACCGCGCCGTAGAACACCGGCTTCCACCCGTTCGAGCGCGGCTTGGCGGCGATCGTGCCCTCGATGCTGATCGGCGGCTCGGTGGCGCGCACCGGCTGCCGCTTCGGCATCTCGACCAGCGTTGCGCTGTGCTGCAGCGTCTCTCCGTTGCGGATCGTGATCGAGATCTCGTAGCGCTGGTAGTCCTTGGCCTCGATCGCGAGCGTGTGGCGACCCTCGGTCAGACCGCCGTAGCTGAACATCCCGCTGGTCAGGTTGCCCTTGGGGTCATCGTCGACGAGCACCATGCCCCGGTCGATGTTCGCCTTGATCGCGACCGAACCGCCGCCGACGCTGACGGTCGCCAGCTTGCTGTACCAGCTCTTGGCGTGGGTCGAGACCTTCACGCCCGAGGCGTCGGCTGCCGGGATGTTCTCGACGGTCGAGCTCGCGAGCTGCTTGCGGAGCACATTGAGCAGCTTTATCGAGACCTTGTAGTTGTTCTGGCCGTTTTGCGGGACCTTCTCGATCTTGCCGTACATCAGCAGCTCGGCGCCGAGCTCGCTGCCGATGTTGGCCATGCAGGTCGGCGCCTCGGAATCGCAGTTGTTGAGGAGCTTCTCGTCGATCAGCTCCTTCTCGCCGCCCAGGACCAGCGCATAGGGTCCCGATGGCACGCGCGCGCGCTCGCGGAGGGCAGCCGTGACGTCCTTGGCGGCTTTGGTGGTCTCGGGGTCGATCCCCGAGCCGTTGTCGTAGACTTCGAGGCCGAGGATCGCGATCGGAGGCTTGCCGCCCGCCCATGCGTTGCCGCCCCAGACGACCAGGAGCAGCACCACACAAGCTGAGGAAAGAACTCGGGTCATGGGGGTTCCTCGGCTCGATAGTATACACATCCCGCCCGGCGCAAGGCGCGTGCGTGGCGAGCCCGCGCTGGTCGAGCTAGCGTGTGGTGACGCAGATCATGCGCACGCTATCAGCCCGGATCCTCCTCGGTTTTATCGCGCTCACGATCACGTTCGGCGTGTTCACCGCCACGATCGTGCGCGATCTGCGAGAGGCGGGCGACGAAGCGACGCGGATTCTCGACGGCTACGTGCCGATCGCGCTGGCCTCGGGCGAGCTGGCGCGCAACCAGCACGACCTCAAGCAGTACCTCGACGAGAAGCTCGCCGACGCCACGCGCGCGAACACCGTCGAGAAAGCGATCGCGGGGTTCCGCAACAAGCGGCGCGCAGC
The DNA here is from genome assembly GCA_035472155.1 of Kofleriaceae bacterium. Taxonomy (GTDB): domain Bacteria; phylum Myxococcota_A; class Polyangia; order Haliangiales; family Haliangiaceae; genus JABFXX01. Next base: position 2,565 of record DATIPJ010000222.1, on the reverse strand, counting down.
GCTCGCCGAGATCGACAAGAAGATCGATGGCCTCAGCTCGGGCAGCCTGTCGGCGTCGGACGTCGACGAGCAGCTGCCGGTAAGCGCGCGGATCGTCGGCGAAATCAAACTGTCGGTGGCCCGGGTCGACCCGCTCTACGAGACCCTGCTCGCCGCGCCGCCGCTGCGCATGCCGCCGCAGGCCGATGCAGGTTTTCAGGCCGCGTACGACGCGCTCGATCCTCCGCGTAAGCTGGCATACGACGCGCTGCAAGAGCTGCGGAAGCGCGAGACCGCGATGTCGTACTCGATCGACGACCTGCAGGACCGCGGCAAGCGGCGCATGGTGTTCCCGACCAAGGCGTGGCTCACCGAGACCGAGCGGCCGATCCTGGCGCGCGCGATCTACCTCGGCATCGCCGCGGTGGTGCTCGGCGTGCTGATCACGGCGTGGGTCGCGGTGACGCTGCGTCCGCTCGGCCGCTTGCGCGAGGCCGCGCGCCGGATCGCGGCCGGCGATTACGGCAAGCGCATCCCCGAGACCGGGCCCGCCGAGATCTCGGACCTCGCGCGCGAGTTCAACTCGATGGGGCGCGCGGTGCAGGAGCGCGAGGAGGAGAAGCTGCGCGCCGCGCGGCTCGCGATGGTCGGCAAGATGGCGGCGCAGATCGCCCACGAGGTGCGCAACCCGCTGTCATCGATCGGGCTCAACACCGAGCTGCTCGAGGACGAGCTCGGCGATAGCGCGAGCGAGGCGCGCGAGCTGTGCCGCGCGATCCACACCGAGGTCAACCGCCTGACCGAGGTCACCGAGACGTACCTGGGCCTGCGCGGCGGAAAGCCCAAGCTCGCGCGCGAATCGCTCAACGCCATCATCGACGACCTCGTCGACTTCGTGCGCCACGATCTCGCCACGCGCCAGGTCGCGCTCGAGACCGAGCTCGATCCGGAGGATCCGACCGGCAACATCGACGCCAATCAGATCCGGCAGTGCCTCATCAACCTGGTCCGTAACGCTGCTGACGCGGTTTCGGCGAAGGGAGGTGGACATGTCGTGGTGCGCACGCGCGGCGATCGCGGCCGCGTCGAGATCGCCGTCGAGGACAACGGCATCGGCATCGCGAGCGAGCTGATCCCTCGGCTGTTCGATCCGTTCTTCTCGACCAAGGAGGGCGGCAACGGGCTCGGCCTGGCACTCACCCAGCAGATCATTCAGGACCACGGCGGCGAGATTCATGTCGCGAGCCGGGTCGGGCGAGGTACGACCTTTACGCTGAGCGTTCCGGCCGGTTGACGGCGCGCTGCTTGCGATCTGGCAAGCGCCAGATGATCCTCGCGAGCGGAATGGCGAACGGCGAGGACAAGCGGCGCGCCGCCCGCGCGCCGGTCACGTTGTTCGTCGAGTACGAGGGCGCCGACGATCTGATCGGCGACTTCACCGAGAACCTGTCGTCGGGCGGCACGTTCGTCACCACGAACCGCACGCTGCCGATCGGCACGGACGTGCAGCTCGTGCTCAGCTTCCCCGGCCTGCTCCAGCCGATCGCGATCGATGGCACCGTGCGGTGGACGCGCGGCGATAACGCGGTCGGCGATCCGGGCGCCGGCATCGAGTTCGAGGCCGGTCCGGGGCGAGACGCCCTGGCCGCGATCGTCGACCGCATCCGCACGCGCGACCCCGGCACGATGGCGCGGGTGCTGCGCGTGCTGCGCGTGCTCGTCGTCGAGGACAACCGCCATGTCGCCCAGCTCGTGCAGCAGGGGCTGACCGGCGCGATGCGGCGCGACCTCGGCGGCACGGTCTCGTTCGTGTTCCGCAACGCCGAGGACGGCCGGCAAGCGATCGAGATCCTGCGCAGCGAGCGGTTCGACCTCGTGATCATCGACGTCTACCTGCCGATCATCGACGGGCCGCACGTCATCATGACGGCGCGCAACGAGCTCGGCTTGACCGCGCTGCCGATCATCGCCGTGTCGGGCGGCGGCGAGGCCGCGCGCAACGCCGCGCTCAAGGCGGGCGCGAATATCTTCCTCGAGAAGCCGATGCGCCTGCGCCGCGTGGTCGAGACGATGCAGCGCCTGCTGCCGCCCTGACGCACGCCGCCGTGTGTTCGGCCAACCGGTCGGTGAGCGCTCGCGCGCGGCGCAGGTCGCGTCATCGCCCGTGTCACACCTTTGCAAAGCGTTCGCAACTTGGTACGTCAGCGGCACCACTTCCCTCGGAGCGCAGACGTGAAGACACGATTGTTCGCGATCATCGCCGCGATGTCGGCGGCGACGCTGGCCGGTTGCGGGTCGAGCAAACCCGCCACCTCCACCTCGGGCACCCCTGCGGCGTCCGCCTCGGAAACCGCCGCCGCTGCGCCATCGCAGACCGTCGAGCCGCCGGCCGCGCCGGCGCCCGACCCGTCGCGTCCCAAGCCCGAGATCGGGACCTGGGGCTTCGACGCTGCGGGCATGAACAAGGCGGTCGCGCCCGGCGAGAGCTTCTATCGCTACGCGAACGGTACGTGGCTCAAGACCACGCAGATCCCCGCCGACAAGGCCGAGTACGGCATGTTCACCGTGCTCGCCGATCGCAGCGAG
>DATIPJ010000221.1:0-3731 GCA_035472155.1 Kofleriaceae bacterium | reverse complement strand
GCCGACCGGATCGGCGAGCACGACCTGGATCCGCGGGTCGTACTCCTTGAGCCGTCGGCCAACGCCGCTGATCGTGCCGCCGGTGCCCGACGAGGACACGAACGCGCCGATCGTGTGCTCGCCGGCCGCCTTCATCTGGGCGAGGATCTCCTCGCCGGTGCCCTTGAAGCGCGGCGTGCCATAGTGCGCCGTGATGTTGGCCGGGTTGTGGAACTGGTTGGTCAGGTACCAGCCGTTCTTCTCGGCGAGCTGCGCCGCCACGTTGCGGAAGTTGTGCGGATTCGACAGCGGCGCGTTGCGCGTGATGACGACCTCGGAGCCGAGCTGGCGCAGCTGGATGCGCTTGTCGATCGCCATCTTCTCGGGCAGCACGCACACGCAGCGGTAGCCGCGCGCCGATGCGATCAGCGCGAGCCCGACGCCGGTGTTGCCGGCGGTGCCCTCGATCAGCGTCGAGCCGGGCTTGAGCAGCCCGCGGTCCTCAGCATCGATCACGATGGCGCGCGCCGTGCGGTCCTTGACGCTGCCGCCCGGGTTCAGGTGCTCGCACTTGATGAACACCTTCACCGGCAGCCCAGCCGTCACGTGCTTGAGCTCGATCAGCGGTGTGTTGCCGATCGCTTCGATCACATCCATGGCGGGACGATAGCACCTAGGCGAGCGCCGCGAACGCCGCGCGGGGCGACGCCGCCACGAAGCGGTCGCGGGTCTGTGCGTCGACCGGGGCAGTGTGACGCTCCCCGCGGAAGCCTGACTCGACGCACGCGATCAGCTCGCCGTGGATGGCGTCGAGCCGCGCGTAGGTCGCGACGGCCCGCGCCACCGGATCGGGCGCGTCGTCGGCCATCGCCGCCGCCATCGCCTGCGCGCACGCCAGCACGGCGCGGTCGCTGCCGTCGGGCGCGAACGGCGCGATCAGCTGCGCGAGCTGGGATAGCCACGCGGCGCGCAGCGCAGGCGGCACGGCGGCCATGTTGCCGGGCTCGATCACGAAGAAGTCGGGCGGCTCGCACGGCGACGAGAGCAGCGCGCGCACCTCGGGGGCATCGCGCGCCGTCACCACGTCGGCGTACAGGAAGCGGCGCGCCTGGTAGTACACCCACACCGCGAGCTTGAACGCGCCGTAGCACGCGCCGAACGACACCACGCGATCGCGCGCCGCTGCGAGCGCCTCGACGGGCTCCACCCGGCCGCTCGGCGCACCCGCGACCAGCGCGTCGACGAAGCGCGCGATCATGCGATCGGGTGCCGAGCACACCTCGGTCTCGCCGACCAGCGTGCCGGTCGACTCGGCGAGCGCCACCAGCTCGGAGGTCGTGAACGGCGCCGGCAGCCAGCGCTCGGCGAACATCTTCAGGATCAGCCGCTGCGCCAGGATCCCGGTGCCCAGCGTCGCCTTCGACAGCGCCGCCGCATAGGCCGGCAGCGCCTCGCCGCGCAGCACGAAGTACCACGGCAGCGCCGAGCCGAGCTGGCTCACGCGCCAGACGTCCATCACGTCGGGGCCGTAGCCGCCGCGCGCCTCGGCGTACGCCACGCGCAAGAAGCCGAGCGCCTCGATGATCTCCTCCCAGTGCGCCGAGGTCTGGCGCAGCGCCGAGACGTTCATCGGGCGGCCGGCCACCTGCCGCGAGCCGGCGTACGGGCAGGGTCGGTACTCGATCTCGCCCGGCCGCTGGTACTCGGGCGGCGTGCGGCCCTCGCGCAGCGGCCGGCCTTCGTCATCGCGGTGAAACCGCTCTTCGATCATCCGCAGCACCCAGAGACCGGGGGGCGAGTCCACGCCCATGCGTAACCCGCCGGACTCGTCTCCGGGAAGCGATACCCACAGATGTCGACGCAACGTGCTGATCTGCCGCGGGTTCGGCCATGGCACGTCGGCTGCTGTATCCGCGATTCGCCACTCACCACACCCCGAGGACAGCCATGCCCACCGACACCATGGAAACCATCGACCGCGCCGCCCTTGCCCACGTCGCCGGCGGCCGCTCCAGCTCCAGCGCGAACGATCAGGTCGCCGCCATGCTCCAGCAGATCACGAGCTCCATCCATGACCTCGCGAGCTCCCGCAACCAGAGCGACCCCACCCAGATGCTGCTCATGATGATGATGATGGGCGGCATGGGCGGCGGTGGCGGTGGTGGCTACGTCGCCCCCGCGGTCGCTGCCGCCGGCCCGCCGGTCATCAACGTCGACACCAGCGTGCTCAGCCGCGGTGGTGGCGGTGGCGGGGGCTTCTGCTGCCCGCCGTGCGGTAGCAAGAAGTGCTGGTAGCGCGCGCGGCGTTCGCTGAGGGTCTCCACGCGGCTTGACATGTATCACGTCGTGATACATCGTGTATCACAACGTGATACGCAAGCCGCTCATCGACGAGCCCGAGCCTGAAAAGAAGGAGCGCGTGATCCACACGCGCGTGCCCGAGTCACTCGAGGCAGAGCTCCGGCAAAAGGCCCAGGACCTCGGGATCTCGGTCTCGAACCTCGTCCGCAACGTGCTCGGCCACGCGTTCGGGCTGGTCGGCGACGTCGTCGCAGACAGCCAGGCGATCGCGCGCGCCGCGCGGGCCGTTCGCGCAGAGGGAATGAACGGTCATGCCGGCGACGCGAGCCGTGCGTCTCCGGATCGCGCGGGCGGCGAGCGTGCGGGCGGTGTGCACAGCGCGGGGAAGTCGGGTCCTCGCGGTGAGCATTCGCCGCCGCGCGCGGCGGAACCGGCGCCGGATATCGACGATGTCCTCGGCTGGCAGCCGATGGTGCTCGGCAAGAACGCGGTGTGCGCCCGCTGCAACGACCTGTTGCCGCGCGGCAGCGACGCCGCGATCGGCATCGCCGAATCCACCGGCGGCCGCCTCGTGATCTGCCTCGGCTGCCTCGAGCAGCTGCGCGTGGCCGCGCCATGAGCCCGATGAGCCTTCTTTGCGAACTGCGCGATCCGCCGCTGTGCCTCGCGCCGCCGTGCGGTCGCGCCGTGAACAGGAGCGTTGCATGACTCCGATCGTTCTCCCGCCTGCGTCCGAGCCTTCGCCGTCCGAGCCGCCGTCTGGGGCCGGGGAGGCCGCGCGCGACTCCTTGCCCGACGATGTCGCCGCTGCGTGGCGCGCGCTCGTCGACGATGTCCGCGGCGCGGTCGACCAGATCGCCGGCCCGCTGCGCGAGACCGCGGTCAGCGCAGCGCGCATGGTGCAGCACCTCGGCGTGCGGCTCGATGCGCTGTCGCTCGACCTGGCGCGCGACCTCGGCGCCGTGCGGCGCGATGCCGAGTCGCTCGCGTACACCGCCCGCGACCGCGCACGCACGGTGCGGCGAGCGACGCCGCGCACGGCGCGACTGGCGCAGATCGGCGCCGCGCTGCTCGCGCGCCATCGCTGGCTCCGGCTCGCCGCCGCCGCCCGCGGGCACACCGCGCTCCGTCCCGAGGATCATCGCGATCTCGCACAGCGAGCCGCGCGCGCGGCCGCCGAGCTACGCGGCGGGGTCGCCAAGCTCGGCCAGCTCGCATCGTGCCGGCCCGACCTGGTCGGCCCGATCTGGGCCGCCGAGCTCGCGGCGCTGCAGTGCGACGTCCCGCCGGTCGACGGCGCCTTGATCCGCGCGCGCATCGAGGCCGAGCTCGGCCGCCCGATCGCCGCGTGCTTCGCCGAGCTCGACGACGCGCCGCTCGCCGCCGCCTCGCTCGCCCAGGTCCACGCCGCGCGGCTGCCGGACGGTACGCGCGCCGTGGTCAAGGTCCAG